>JANXPQ010000376.1 GCA_025357235.1 Betaproteobacteria bacterium | reverse complement strand
GCCACGACTTCCGCGTGATGGACGGCCGCAATCACCGCTCCGATCAGCGCCGCCGCCGCCAGGAAAAGTACTGCGGCGCCGGGCATGAACATCGATGCAACCAGCACCAGCCAGGCCACCAAAGGAACGACCCACGTCCATTTTGCAAAAAGGTCTGCGTGCACGGCGTTCATTCGAACCCCTAGAAAGAAGTCACGGGATTATGAAGTCTGAATTGCCGGGATGCCAGTATTTGCCGAACCGGAATTTCCCCGCCGATCCATTGCCGAGGCGAACAACGCGCAGGCCGAGGTCAGGATCGATAAGGCCGTCCCCGTGACGGTCAACGACCCGGCGCTGACGGAAAAAATGCTGCCGACCCTGAAGCGCATCGGCGGCGAAGGCGGATCGAGAATGAACCAGCGCGTGATGGTCGCGGAGGATTTCTCATACTTCCAGCAGCAGGTGCCGGGCATGTTCTACTTCGTCGGCATCACGCCCAAGGACCAGGACATGGCCAAGGCCGCGCCGAATCACTCCCAGCGTTTCTACATCGACGAATCGGGATTGCTGCAGGGCGCACGCTCGATCGCAGCGCTGGCCGTGGATTTCCTGACGCAGAAACCCTAACGACTCATGAGACTGCTCAAAGGCCACAACCTCGGCAAACAGCTCGTCAAGCTCGCCTGAAATGCGGCAAAACAATTCTGGCCGCAGAGGCGCGGAGGCGCAGAGGAAACGCAGAGAACAGCAAATATACTCGGGGAAAAAGTACCGGACATCCGCACGTCGGCCAATATTAGAATTTCATCCAGTTGTCTTTTCTCTTCTCTGCGTCGATCTTCTCCGCGCCTCTGCGCCTCTGCGGTAAAAACAGATTTATATTCTAGCGCTAGAGCGCGCAGATCAGGAAACCATCACCCGGATGACGTTCCACGAAGCGGGCAAAAGCGTCGCGGTCAGAGTGTTTCCTTCGACCCGCACGCCGGCCAGGGCCGAGGGTTTCACGCGATCCGGGTGGTCTTTGGTATTGACCGCCTTGAGATCGGTGTCGTGCAGTTGCAGGGCCTGGTCGACTACAAGCCCGGAAAACCCTCCGGCATTCACCCGCAAGGGCATTTCCTCGGTCAGGCTGCGATTGAGCGCGAACAGCGTCAGCGCACCGGCCCCTTCGTCGTGTACCGCCGCGAGTTTCAGATAAGGCACCTCCGGCAGTGGAAACGAAAGATCCTGCGCGCCACGCGGATCGAAATAGCTGGCTGAGTAAGTCGGCGATTTAATCCGAGCGCGTAGCACGCGGCCGCGCCCGAGGTTGCTGAAATGCGAGAACGGATGGAAGATCGTCTGGCGCCAGGTGGGGCCGCCGGTTTCGGTCATGATCGGCGCGATCACGTTGACCAGTTGGGCAAGGCATCCGGCTTTGACGCGGTCTGCATGGTTCAGCAACGAGATGCACGCGCCGCCGAAGACGAGCGCGTCCTCCATGTTGTAGATCTCCTCCAGAATTTCCGGCGCCACCGGCCAGCCGGGTTTGGTGCGGGCTGCGGGTGTACGCCGCGTGCGATACCAGACATTCCATTCATCGAAGCTCAGCATGATGCGTTTGCTGGAGCCGCGGCGGATAGCGACGGCATCCGCGATCGCCACGATCTCGTCGATGAATCGGTCCATCAGATCGGGACTGGCGAGGAAAGCCGCCGTGTCGCCGGCGTAGTTGTTGATGTAGGTGTGGAGCGAAATGAATTCGACCTGGTCGAAGGTGTGCTCCAGCACCGTATCTTCCCAGGCGCCGAAGGTCGGCATGTTGCGCCCCGATGACCCGCATGCCGCGAGTTCGATCGCAGGGTCGACCCACTTCATCATCTTCGCCGCTTCGGTGGCGATGCGGCCGTATTCCTGAGCCGTCTTCGCTTCCATCTGCCAGGGCCCGTCCATTTCGTTTCCCAGGCACCAGAATTTCACGCCGTGCGGTAGTTTCCATCCATGTGCGCGGCGCAAGTCGGACAGCGTGGTGCCGCCTGGATGATTGCAGTATTCGACCAGTCTTCGCGCGGCATCCGCCCCTCGCGTGCCGAGGTTCACGGCCAGCATCGGTTCCGTATCGGCAAGCCGGCACCAGTCGATGAATTCATTGGTGCCGAACTGGTTGGTCTCGGTGGACAGCCAGGCAAGGTCCAGGCGGCGCGGACGGCTCGCCGCGGGCCCGACCCCGTCCTCCCAGTCGTAGCCGGAAACGAAGTTGCCTCCCGGATAGCGCATGATCGTCGGCGCAAGCTCGCGCACGAGCGCAAGCACGTCCCCGCGGAAGCCGTGGGCGTCGGCCGAAGGATGCCCGGGTTCGAAAATCCCGCCGTAAACGCAACGACCCAGATGCTCGATGAAAGCGCCGAACAGGCGCGGGTCCGTCACGCCGATCGCGCGGTCGCGGTGAAGATCGACTTCGACGTTATCCATGCATTGCCTCCTTCCCGCCTGCCATCCTTATTCCCTCCCTAACGGGTTATCTAGAATCATCCAACTAAAATACAACTCTCACCGCGGAGGACGCCGCGTCGGGGGACAAAACAGCGGCCTTGAGCATGATCGAGTACGAATGCTGCGGATTGTCCAGAACCGTGCGGGCATCGCCGGACTCTACCACCTGGCCCTCGCGCATGATCATGATACGGTCGCTGATGGCATACGCAGTCGCGAGATCGTGGGTGATGTAGACGATGGCGACACCCGTCTCGTCGCACAGCCTGCGCAGCAGGTTGACGATGGACAGGCGCAGCGACGCGTCGATCATCGACACCGGCTCGTCAGCGACGAGGAGAGCGGGCGCCGGGATCAGCGCGCGGGCGATGGCGATCCGTTGCAACTGTCCTCCGGAAAGTTCGTGCGGAAAGCGGCCGCGCACTTCGGCCAGCGACAAGCCGACTGTTCCCAATACCTCTTCGACGCGATGTTCGGCGTCGTCGATCGCGTCCAGTCCTGCTATGCGCCGCGCCGTCATGAAGAGATAGCGGTCGATTCTTTTCAGCGGATTGAACGCTTCGAAGGGATTCTGGAAAATCGGCTGCATCCGCTTCATGAATTCCAGGCGGTCGCGCCCGCGCCGGATATCGGACAGGTCGGTGCCGCGAAAGCGGATGCTTCCCTCCGTCGGCATCAGCATGTTGAGGATCATCCGCGCCAGTGTCGTCTTGCCGCTCCCCGACTCGCCTATCACGGCCAGTATCTCGGCTCGCTCCGAGGGCATCGTGAAGCTGATTCCATCGACCGCGCGGACCCGATGGCGCGATAACAGAGGGCCCATCGCATAGCTTCTGGCAACGTCGCGGACTTCCAGAAGATGCGCGGTCACTGCACTTTCTCCGGCGTCACGGCGAAGCAGGCGGCCCGGTGACCTGGCACAACTTCGATCATCGGCGGATTTTCCCGGCGGCAGATGTCCATGGCGTGCGGACAACGCGGATGAAACCGGCATCCGGCCGGCGGATCGGCAAGGTTCGGCGGCGCGCCCTCCAGGCCCATGTTGCGGTTGTCGCGCCCGATCCGCGGCAGCGCGGAGATGAGGTTAACCGTATAGGGGTGCCTGGGCTTTCGAAAGACATCTGCGGTCCCGCCCTCCTCCACCAGGCGCCCGGCATACATGATGCCGATGCGGTCGCTCAGATTGGCGTGGACCGCCAGATCGTGCGTTACGAAAATGAGAGACGAGCCGAGTTCGCGCTGCACCTCCCGGATCATCGCCAGCACGCTGTTCTGGACGATCACATCGAGCGCCGTGGTCGGTTCGTCGGCGATGATGAAATCCGGGCGGCAGATCGTGGCCAGGGCAATGGCCACTCTCTGGCGCATCCCGCCGGACAGCTGATGCGGAAACGCATCGAGGATTTGCGTTTCCAGTTTGAGGCGCTGCAAATGGACTCGCATCATTTCCAGGAATTCAGGCATCGGCTTGCCGACATGCCGGAACGCGAAATCGACAAAGGAATGCCGGATGCGCCGCACCGGGTTCAGGACGTTCATCGAGCCCTGCATGATGCAGGACAGATGCTTCCAGCGGATATCGGCAAGCGCCTTCGCATCGGCATCCGTCACGCTGACGCGGCGGCCGTGAAAATCGAAGGTGATCGCGCCGCTCACCACTCTGAGCGGCGGCCGCGTGGCGGCGGCAATGGTCCGGATCAGCGTCGTCTTGCCGCAACTCGATTCGCCGGCCAGGCCGTAGATCTCGTTGGCCCCGACCTGAAAGCTCACGCCGTCGACCGCCCTGACTTCGCGCTGAACGCCGAATGCGGACGTCTGATAGTACGCGCGCAGATCGGAAACGGTCAGCACGGGATCGGTCATGCGGCCACCCGGCTGAGCCGGCTGCGTGGATCGATGTACTCGTTCATGGACACGGCGAGCAGGAACAGGCCGATGAAGGTAATGACCACCAGAGCCACGGGAAAGAAGATCCACCACCAGATCCCGGCTACCATGGCGGTGTGCTGGTTGGCCCAGTAGATCATCACGCCTATGGTGGGCGTGTTGATATCGGTGAATCCCAGGACCGAGAGCGTGACTTCGAGTCCGATCGACCAGTTGATGTTGTTCATGGTGGTCGAAAATACGATCGGCAGCACGTAAGGCATGTGCTCCTGCGTCAGGATCTGGCGCGTGCTCATGCCGGAAAAAATGGCGGTGTCGGTAAATTCGCGGGTGCGCAGGCTCATGGCAAGGGAACGAATCAGCCGCGCGTCGTAAGCCCAGCCAAGGCAAGCCATTGCCAGCGCGAGCAGGGTCCACGACATGCGATCGCGCATCACGAAGTAGAACAGCACCAGGATCGGAAACAGCGGGATCACGATGAAGGTGTCGTTGATCGACATCAGCACCCGGTCGGTGAGCCCGCCCACATAGCCGGCGACGAGGCCGACCGCGAGCGCGATGATGCGGCTGACCAGCGCAACGATGAAGCCGAACAGCAGCGTGTTGCGGATCGCGAAGGTCAACTGCCAGAAAACATCCTGCCCGCGCGACGTGGTGCCGAGGATATGCGGCCAGGACGGTGCCAGATCCGGCGGTACCACGAAGCTGTCGTTGGGCGGATAGGGCGATACCGGCGACATGGCCGCAATGATGAGGACGAAGGCCAGCAGGATCACGCCGGCCGCAAACGCGCGTCGGGACCTGAACAGATCGCGAAAGATCGTGGACATCATCGCGTCGTCCGCACGCGAGGGTCGAGAAACGGATGGAGCAGATCGACGCCCAGCACCGCCACCGATACGGCGACGATTGAAACCGAAGTGATGCCCAGCACCAGGCTGTAATCGCCTGCGTGAACGGCGGACACCAGCAATGTGCCAAGGCCCGGATAGCCGAACACCTGCTCGGTGATGATGGCACCGGTGAAGATCGCGCCCAGCGACATGGCCAGCCCGGTCACCTGCGGGACCAGGGCATTGCGCATGACGTAGGAGGCGAGGATGCGGCGACGGTCCACGCCGCCCAGTTCGGCGTAGGTCACGTAGTCCTCGGTCACGATATTCGACACCAGCGAGCGCATGCCCATGAACCAGCCGCCCAGACCGACCAATACCAGCGACAGCACCGGCAGGATCGAATGCTTGAACAGGCTCGCGATGAACGCGGGTTCGAAGGCCGGCTGCATGTTCATTGTGTAACCACCGCTGATCGGCAGCACTGGCCAGACGTATCCGAACAGGATCAGGAGAACGAAGGCGACGATGTAATACGGGATCGGATGAAACGCCATCGCCACGATGCCCGCCAGCCACAAGGCCTTGCTATTCCGGTAATAGCCGGCAAGACCGCCCAGGAGATTTCCCAGGATCCAGCTGATCACGGTCGATACCAGGAGCAGCCCCACGGTCCATGGAAGCGCGCGCCAGATCAGCACTCGGACCGGCGTCGGAAAGGCCGAAAGCGACGGACCGAAATCGCCGACCGCCATGCGCTTCCAGAACACCAGGTATTGATCCCACAAACTGCCCTGGAGTCCGTACAACTCCCTCAGGGACTGGCGCATCAGCGCGATTGCCTCCGGATTCGTGCTGCCGAACTGGGTGGTGGCCGCGATGCTCTGCTCGATCGGATCGATCGGCGTCGCGTGCGTGACGATGAACGCGATGTTGATGCCGATGAACACGACCAGCACGAACTGGCCCATGCGGCCCAGCAGATAGACCGAATACCCTCTCATCTCATTGGCCCGGTGTCCACTCGTACAGGTCTATTGGTGATTGATGAAATGTCGGGCGTTGAAATTGATTTGATAAACGCTGTCGTTCATATGACTCGACCCTGCTCAAAAAGCATCGATGCGCTGCTGGCGATCAAAATTCTCTTTACAACGATGCGTCGCTGACGATCCAGTCTCTCCCTCCCCTTGAAGAGGAGGGAGAAAATGAGAAGGAGCAATGTGGCTTTTACTGCCGGGGCTTCAGCCTCACCATCATGTACCGGGAATTGGCCCAGTTCGGCACCGGATTCGTATAGGGTTGTTCGGCGCCGGGGTATCCCGTCCAATATGTCTCGTCCATGGCGGTGAAAACGTTGTACGACATCAACGGAATGGTGGGCATCTCGCGCACCGTCAGCTTCACGTAGTCACGACCGAGTTCGAGCCCTTTGGGATCGTCGAACGCGGTCTTGCGTATCTGATCGATAATTCGATCGAGATCGGGATGCGACCAGCGCTGCCAGTTGCGCGGCGGCTGCGGTTTGCCGGGGGGCGCGACGAATTGCGAATGCCAGCTGTCGAGAAAGAACGACAGGTCCGGGTGACCGCCCCAGGTCTCCACGCTCCAGCCGATGAACACCTCGAAGTCGCCGGCGTTGCGCCGGTCGAACATATTTCCTTGCGCAACGACGGTCGAGGCATCGATGCCGAATTGCCGCCACTGCTGCGCGATCATGCTGCCGGCGCGGGTCATCACCGGGCGCGATTCGCCCTCGACCATGACCCTGATCGAGAAGGGCTTGCCCTCAGGCGTGAACCATTTGTCCCCTCGTTTGGCGAAGCCGGCTTTCTCGAGCAGTTCCTGCGCCGCCTGTGGATCGGTCTTCCACCATCCGCTGCCGAAAGCTTTCGCGATCTGGTTCGGGTCGGCCGGGATCTGCTCGCCCATGGATGCGCGCAGCATATCCGCGATCTGTTTGCCTGCAGTGGGGTCATACGGCCTGATCTTGCGTTTGCCGGTGTCGAGCTCGAAGTCCCTCAACCAGTCCTGCAACGGCGCATGATAGACCTCGGGGTGGGAGCCGGTTGGGGGGACACCAATGGCGGAGATGGTCGCCGCGCCGCGGTAGGAGGCCAGCGAGACAGCCTTGATGTCGATCAGCAGCGCCAGGGCCCAGCGCACGTCGCGGTTCTTGAAGACATCGAGCTGATGGTTGAAGATCACCGCCGGCAGTGTCGGGTCGGGATGCGCGTAAGGAAAGCCCTTGAACCATCCGTGCGATGACTTCGATTGTCTGACGAGGGTGAACATGCCCTCCGGCGAAGTATCGTGGACGATGTCGAGCTGGTGATTGAGTTGCGCGATCACGCGCTTGTCCGGCGGACCGGGGTCCATGTAGACGACGTATTTCGGTCCGGGCTTGCCGAATCGGGCGAGGCTGGTGCGTTGCCAGTCGCTGCGCAACTGCCAGATGAACCACTTGCCGTTGGGATCGTAGCCGTGGAGCACATAAGCGCCGAGCGTGACTGGCGGATCGAATGCGAATTTAAGCGGGTCGCCGGCTTTCTCGAATACGTGCTTCGGCATCATCCACATCGCGTTCCAGCGCACGGTGAAGAGCGCGTGGAAGCGCGAGTTCGGTTTCTTCAGCTTGAACACCACCGTGTAGCGGTCGGGGGCGGCGATGCTGTCGACGTTGATCTGAATGGGCGCGCTCCAGCGCAGGCCATTCGTCTTCATGTGCGTCTGCACCGTGTAGACGACGTCGTCGGCGCTGAACTCGGTGCCGTCGCTCCAGTAAATGCCCTTGCGCAGTTTCACCGTCATCCTGGTGAAATCGCTGTTGTACAGCGGCTTGTCGGCGGCGAGCGAGTTGTCCCAGACGCCGTCCAGCCCGCGTTCCGGATCGATGAACCAGAAAGTATCCAGCGCCAGTTGGTGCAGGCCTGTCGCCTGGCCGCCGGCATTGATGGCCCAAATGTTGAACCAGCCCGCGTTCTTGATTGTGCCTTCGGGGTTCTCGACGATCAGCGTTTCGTTGCGCGGGAGATCGGAGACGGACTCTTCGGCATGGACAGAGACAGTCTCGATCCACGCAAGGGCAACGACCGCAATGATCCGCCAGACACGCATCGACCCCTCCCCGGCTACGCCCCGTTGTGAATTGCCTGGCGCGTTATTGTCGTGTCGAGGCTACGCGGTGCGCGAAAGCGGGTCAACAAGGGCTGCGCTGGTCACCGGGGAAAAAGAGGGGCCCAATAAAAATAGAAAAGCCCCTCGTCCATGCACTATCAGTCGTAAAGAACCGCAGCGATCTTGGGATCGTCGATGTTCTTCTTGTCGTACCAGTAGAAGCCGGTATCGATGATTTTCGGCAGCTTCTCGCCTTTGAGCGCTTTGACCGCCGCCTCGACTGTTTTGTAACCGATGCCCACCGGATTCTGGGTGATGGCACCCGCCATGGAACCGTCCCGGATCGCAGCCTTCTGCTGCTTGCCGGAGTCGTAACCGATGATCACGATCTTGCGCTTCATTTCCTTGGCGCCATTGAGCACGCCGATGGCGGAACCTTCATTGGCGCCAAAGATGCCCTTGATGTTGGGGTTGGCCTGCAAGATGGACTTGGTGATTTCAGTCGACTTCAACTGGTCGCCGCCGCCGTATTGCACGCTCACCACCTTGATGTTCGGGTAGGTCGATTTGATCCGGTTCAAGAAGCCATCGCGGCGGTCGATGCCGGTACGGCTGGTCTGGTCATGCACGACCACGGCCACTTCACCGGCCTTGCCGATCAGCTCGGCCATTTTGTCGGCCGCCAAACCTGCCGCCGCAAGGTTGTCCGTCGTCGCGGTGGTCACAGGAATGTCGCTGTCCACGCCGGAGTCGAATGCCACGACCGGGATCTTGGCTGCCTGGGCTTTCTTCAGCAGCGGGATCGCCGCCTTGCTGTCCAGCGCGGCAAAGCCGATTGCCTTGGGCTTTTTGGCGAGCGCGGCGGACAGCATGTCGATCTGCTTGTCGACCATCGTCTCCGACTCGGGGCCCTCGAAGCTCACTTTGACCTTGTAGTCCTTCGCAGCCTGTTCCGCGCCCGACTTCACGGCCTGCCAGAACTGATGCTGGAAGCCTTTCGATATCAGCGGAATGTAAGTTTCATCGGCAGCCTGCCCGCCGGCAGCGAGCCCGAATCCCAGGCCCAGCCCGATTGCCAGTCCCAGGAATTTTCTTTTCTGCATCATGTTGCGTCTCCTCACGTTGTTGTAGTTCAAGCCATATTGAAACTGCGAGACCCGTCCTTCCGATCTTCTGCCCCGCGGCTATTTCTTCTTGCGCAGGATGTCGGCATAGACGGCGAGGATGATTATCACCCCGGTCACGACGGTCTGCCACTCCTGCGCAACCGAGAGGATGCGCAGGCCGTTCGTCAGCACGCTCATGATGAACGCGCCGATGATGGTACCCAGGATCGTACCCGCCCCGCCGCTCAGCGACGTGCCGCCGATGACCACGGCAGCGATCGCATCGAGCTCGTAGCCCTGGCCCAGCGCCGGCTGCGCGGAATTCAGGCGCGAGGCGATCAGCAAGCCGGCGATGCCGCAGATGGCGCCATTCAGCGAATAGATGATTATTTTCCAGCGGTCCACGTTCACGCCAGACAGCCTGACGGCTTCCTCGTTGCTGCCGAGCGCGAAGGTATAGCTGCCCAGTACGGTCTTATTGAGGATCAGGCTGCAGACGATCGCCACGACGAACAGGATCAGCACCGCGTTCGGGATGGGCAGGCTCGGCAGCAGATAGCCGATGAGCGAATCCTGCGAAATGCTGGGGAACTCGGGCGTGTCATTGAAATAAATGGGCTTGGTGCCCGAGATGACCAGTGAAAGCCCCTTGAGCAGCAGCATCATGCCCAGCGTGGCGATGAACGGCGGAATCTTCAGCTTCGCGATCAGCATCCCCGACACGAAACCGGACAACGCGCCAAAGAAAATCGCCGCGGCGACGCCCACGGAGAACGGCAGCCCCCAGTAGGTCAGGAACACGCCGGCCATCACCGAGCAGAACGTCATCAGCGTGCCGACGGACAGATCGATGCCGCCGGTGATGATGACGAAAGTGCATGCGATGGCGAGCACGCCGTTGACCGCCGTGGCCTGCAGGATGCCGACGATATTGTCCATCTGCAGGAAGCTCCCGGAGGCGACGCTGAAGAAGATCATCAGGCCGACCAGGCTGGCGAAGGCCAGCATCTTCTGGCGCGCGCTCGGGCTGAAGAGCCGGCCGCGGATACGATGCATCACGGTAGCTTCGGTTGCGACTGGCGGGCTGCTCATGGTCGGATTGTTCTCTCGGGATCAGTGCACAGCATCGGTCACCATGGACTCGCGTTGCGTGGCGAGCGCCATGATCTGTTCCTGCGTCGCGCCGGCGGCCGGCAACTCCCCGGTAATGCGGCCTTCGCACATCACCAGGATGCGATGGCTCAGGCGCAGCACTTCGGGCAGTTCGGAGGAAATCATGACGATGGCGCGCCCCTGCTCCGCCAGTGCGTTCAGCAGCTTGTAGATTTCGCTCTTGGCGCCCACGTCGATGCCGCGCGTGGGTTCGTCGAAAAACAGGATCTCGCAGTCCCGCACCAGCCATTTTGCGATCACGATCTTCTGCTGGTTGCCGCCGGACAGGAGTGCTACTTTCTGCAACACCGACGGGGTCTTGATGCCGAGGCGCTTGACGAAGCTTGTGGCCGTTTCGTGGATGGCCGGACGCCGCAGGATGAATCCCAGCGACAGGAAGCGGCGCATGGTCGCCAGCACGATATTCGATTCCACGTCCATGCCGGTCGCGAGCCCGAAATGCTTGCGGTCTTCCGACAGGTAGCCGATGCCTTTGCGCACGGCATCCGACGGGGTACGGATCGAGACCTTCTCGTTGTGGATCCTGATCTCGCCCGAATCGACCTTGTCGGCGCCGAATACGGCGCGGGCCACTTCCGTGCGGCCTGCGCCCATCAGGCCGGCAAAGCCGAGGATCTCGCCTTTGCGCACGACGAAGTTGACGTCCTTGATCGTGCGGCCGCGATTGAGGCCGCGCACCTCGAGCACGATATCGTGGTTCGCATCGGGGGCAACCGCGGCATCGCCTTCGAACAGCGACCGGCCGACCATCATCGCGATGATGGCTTCCATGCTCGTGGTCGCAGCCGGGACGGTGTTGATGTACTGCCCGTCCCGCATCACGGTCACGCGGTCGGCAATCTGCTTCAGCTCGTCCATCTTGTGCGAAATGTACACAATGCCGACGCCGTGACTTTTCAGCTGGCGGATGATGCGGAACAGGTCGTCTATTTCCGCGTTGTTGAGCGCTGCGGTGGGCTCATCCATGATCAGCACGCGGGATTCGAACGAGAGCGCCTTGGCGATTTCCACCATCTGCTGCTTGGCGACTGTGAGCTCTCCGACCGGCGTGCGCGGATCTAGGTTCAGGTGCATGCGCTCGAAGATTGCCCGCGCGTCCCGCTCCATTTTCTGCGAATCGATGAAGATGCCCAGCCGCCCGCGCGGCTCGCGGCCGATGAAGATGTTCTGCGCCACGCTGCGGTGGTTCATCAGGTTCAGTTCCTGATGGATGATGCTGATGCCGAGGTTCTGCGCGGCGCGCGGGCTCGGGATCTCCACCGGCTGCCCGTCGATGCGGATCTCGCCCTCGTCCTTCTGGTAGACCCCGGCGAGGACTTTCATGAGCGTGGATTTGCCCGCGCCGTTCTCGCCCATGAGTGCATGCACCTCGCCGGGCAGCAACTCGAAGCGGCAGCGGTCCAGCGCGCGCACGCCGGGGAAGGATTTGCTGAGGTTCTGGATCGAGACGATCGGGACCACCGGCCGGCCTCCTCGGGGATCATTGGCAAGAAACGCCAGGACGCGATCAACCTACACTACCGCGGGATCGATGTCATGCTGCAGGGCCGCGCACGGCCTGCCTTCAGAACGGCAGCGAGGTGAACAGGCTCACACCGGTGATATCGCCGCTGCTGCGTATCGCCAGACCGACGCGATCGACATCGAAGAATTTCAGCGACCACGGCTTGCGCGTGACGATGCTGACGGCAAGCTCGAATTCTTCGCGTATCCGGCTCTGCGGATCCCTGAATTCGGCGAAGATGGGGTGATTGAAATAATAGTAGTAGACCGGCGTGAATTCGATGAATACCTCCCGCCCGAACAGGCTGCGTTCGGTCGGAATCGTCATGTCCAGTCCTGTGGCCAGATAGCCGAACGGTGTAGTCGGGCCGCCGCGCGGCCGATAGCCGGCGGAGGTCAGTGAATTGACCAGCGCGAATTCGACGCCCTTGTCTTGCGCAATCAAAACGCGGCTCTTGACGCCGAAGTCGTAGATCCACGCGGATTCGCGACCGGCCAGCTCCTGGCCGAAGCCGGCGTCGATATAAGGCCGGATGGTCCAGCGCTGGCTTAGCGGAAGCTCCCATTCGAAGCCGGGCAATACGCTGAGCGTGCTGATCCGGTGGGGAATGTTGCCGTTGACGACGGTATCGACGTTGTAGTCGTAAAAGCCGAGCGTGGTCGAGACTTTGAAGCTGAGTCCCGAACCATCATCGGCAATGGTCTTCAATGCGCGGGAGAAAGGCAGTTGCAGAACGCTGACCGTGCGGTCCCCGGCGGTATAAATGCCCGTGCCGAAGGTCGCCGCGTAGTACCAGTTGATGAGGTCCTGACGATCGCTAACGGTGCGCGGCTGCAACTGTGCCTGTGCGGACGACAACAGAATCAGCGACGCAATAGTGGCAACGGCACAACGCAACAATGTAGACAACAAGAACTCCGTGAAGCGGGTTACCCCGGCGAGCCCACGATATCGCGCCCGGGTGATTTCCAGAATACCCCGTCTTTCATGATCGCCTTGAAGCGATCACGCTGCTGCAGGATCGCGACATCTTCGAGCGGATTGCCATCGACCAGCAGCAGGTCCGCAAGGTAACCGGGGCGGACCTGGCCGAGCCGGTCGCCCATACCCATGATCTCGCCGCCGAGGCGCGTAGCGGCCAGGATCGCATCCATGGGTGAAAAGCCCAGCATATCCACGAAGTGGCCTATATCGCGCGCGTCGGTTCCAATCGGGTTCCACGCGAACCCGTAATCTCCGCCGATCAGCACGCGCACGCCGCGCCCGTGCAAGGCCTTCATGTTCTCGATGCCGTGTTCGAGCTCATGCGCGATTCCACGTTGTTCGGCAAGTTCACGAGTGATTCCCCATGCGACCGCCTCGTTCAGCGTCGAGTACAAATTGCCGAGCACCGGTGCGACGAAAATGCGTTCGCGCTGCGCTTCGAGCTGGTCCCGGGCGTCGTCGTCCAGCAATGTCGCGTGATAGATCACGTCGACGCCATGGCGCAGGCACATCTTCACCGACTCCGCACTGCGCGCGTGCGCGGCAACGCGCTTGCCGTGCGCCCTGGCCACGTCGCAGACGGCCGCGACTTCGGCATCGTTCATTACCGCGGTATCCGCCGGAGATGCCGGCGTGCCGGCGTCGCCGGACACATTGATCTTCAGGGTGTCCACGCCCTCGCGCACCATCTCGCGCGAGAAGCGGCGAAATTCTTCGGGACTGTTGCAGACCACGGCGAAATTTTCGCGATACATGTGATACAGGCGCACGTCGCCCAATCCCGCGCAGACCGTCATTTCCGGACTCGCCGCCAGCGTTCTCGGCCCGGGGAAATCGCCGTTGTCGATGGCATTGCGCAGCGCGACGTCCAGCCGCGGCTTCGCCGCAGCCGCGCTGAAGCAGCTCGTGAAACCGGCGTCGAGCATGCGGCGCGCGTTGACCGCGGTTTTCAGCATGTGTTCTTCCGGCGGGATGAAGCCGAGTTCGACCGACTGGGCGACGTCGGTAAACGTCAGGTGGGAATGCGCTTCGATGAGGCCGGGCATCAACGTCGCGCCCTGCCCATCGACAACCATTGCACTGCCGGCTGCAATCGACGCGCCGGCAGGAACCACCGCCGTGATCCGATTGCCCTCCACGAGCACAGAACCGTCGAAAGGACCTGCCCTGGTGCAATCCAGGATCCGGACGTTCCTGAACAGCGTCGCGCTCATGCTCTGCCGCAGTCCTGGATTACAGGTTTTCGATGTACATCCGGTTCCAGGTCGGGCTGATGATCAGCTGGTTGATGCACGCGTGGGCCGGCATTTCCGCGATGAAGCGGATGGTATTGCCCAGGTCTTCGGGTTGCAGCATCTTCGCGCGATCCGCAGCGCTCGGCGGGACCGGGCGCCGGTCCATGATCGGCGTGGCCACTTCGGCCGGGCAGATTGCGCAGGCGCGAATGCCGTTCGCGCACTCTTCCATGTTGATGGTTTCGGTCATCGCCGTCACGGCGTGCTTGCTGCCGTTGTAGGCCGCACCGGTCAGTTTGGGATGAAAGACACCGGCCCAGGACGACACGTTGATGATCAGGCCATCTTTTTTCGCGCGCATTGCCGGCAGCACCGCATGGATCGTATAGAACGATCCGTCGAGATTGATGCCGATCACGTCCCGCCAGCCTTCGACCGTCTGGTTCTTCCAGTAGCGGTTCGGCGTATTGAGTCCCGCGCTGTTGAGCAGGATGTCGACACGGCCGTGGCGGGAAAGAATGCCGTCGGCCACCTTCTTCACCGCCTTGGCGTCGGAAACGTCCAGCGCCTCGACTTCGGCCGTGCCGCCCTTGATGCGGATTTTCTCCGCCTCCGGTGCCAGCACTTCCTTGCGGCGGCCGGACATCACCACGATTGCTCCGGCGGCCGCCAGCGCCTGCGCGCCGGCCAGGCCGATGCCGGTTCCCGCTCCCGTGATCCACGCTACCTTGCCCTTCAGATTACCCATGTCGTCTTCTCCTCCAGTGTCCTGTTCCGTTGATTCGTGGAATAACTTCGGCATCCGGAATCGTAGGTTGGAACACCATCCGGTAGCAAATTATCTCCGGTAAGAAAACCTGCGAAATCGGCGTCAGGCAAGGCATGAACCACAGCCAGGTGCGCCTGCGGACGGCAGAGCAGGGGCCCCATCTATGAGGATGCGACCCGGTAGCTGGATGCTAGCGCACCAAGTCACGGCGCATATTCGCACCTCCACGGTCACATCCCCAAAGGGGCCCCTGCTCCGCGTTCCGGTGCGCACACCTGGCGAGGATTCATAACACCGCATGGCACCGATTCTCGTCTGGTTTTCGGCCACAAGTTAATGGAACAAGACGCTAGATCAAGCCGTTTTTGCCAGCTTGCGGTCGATTCCCCGCACGCTGTCGAATGCCTCGCGCATCGCTTCGGCCGATTCGGTCACGGCACGTTTCGCCGCATCCACCGCACCGCCCATCAGATAGAAACCGTGCACCATGCTTTCGTAGTTCGAGAGCCGCACGCGGTTCCCCGCCTCGATCAGCCTTTTCGCATAGTCGATGCCCTCATCGCGCAGCGGATCGTAACCGGCGACGATGATCAGGGAAGCAGGCAGGCCCGACAGGTCGTCGAGCATCAGCGGTGCGAAGCGGAAGTCGTTCACCTCCTTGCCGCTGCGCAGGTATTGGCGATAGAACCACGTGATCGAATTGCGCGAGAGGATGTAGCCTTCCTTGAACTTGTGGTGCGACGGCGTTTCCGGCTCGGGCGCCACGCACGGATAAATCAGCAACTGGAACGCCAGTTTCGGATGGGCGGCGTCGCGCGCCAGGATTGCGATTACGGTTGCCAGATTGGCGCCGGCACTGTCCCCGCCGACAGCCATGCAGTTGGCGTCACCACCGAATTCGACTGCGTGCAGCGCCACCCATTTCAGCGCGGCCTGACAGTCTTCCACTGCCGCCGGGAATTTGGATTCGGGCGCCAGGCGGTAGTCAACCGACACGACGATGCAGTCAGCCTGGTTGGCCAGCATGCGGCAGACGGAATCATGGGTGTCCAGCGAGCCGATCACGAATCCGCCGCCGTGAAACCACATCAGCACGGGCAATTTCTCCGCGGACTTGATCTCGCGCGGCTTGTAGATGCGCAGCGCGATGTCGCTCCCCGGCCCGGCTATGCGCCGGTCTTCGCTGTGAAAAATCGTCTCGCTGAATTTCAGCTTGTTGACGCGCGTCAGATACTGCTCGCGCCCCTGGTCGGGCGTGAGCTGCCAGACCTCGGGCAGGTTGGCCTTTTTCGCCAGGCCAAGGATGATTTCGACTTGCGGATCAAGTGCCATGGTTATCAAATCTTTCGATGTTGTTCAGACAATATTATGGACGGTTGCGCGGTATCTAGTGAAATAGAGCCTAATTCGTAAGTCTCACCACGAAGGCACGAAGGACACGAAGGGTCACGAAGAAAACCGAACGAACAGGATTTGTGCACGGGTACGATTGCCATCGCCGATATGAGCGAATATCACGGGCCGGGCTCCCAAATAACAGACACTCCCCGTTATCTTTCCGTTATCTTTTCGTCTTTGCCTTTCTTTGTGTTCCTTCGTGTCCTTCGTGCCTTCGTGGTGAGGTTTGGACCTTGTCAGGTTTCAAGCTTTGGATAGAGCAATTTGAATGTCCCCGTGGCCTTCGCCAGCAGCGTGCCGTCCTCGCTGCGCAATTCGCCCTCCGAGAAAATCAGCGAGCGGCCGGCGCGCTGGGCACGCCCTTCGCCGAGTACCGGTCCCTGCGCCGCTGCAATGAAGTTCACCTTCATCTCCACGGTCAGGGCACCATTGCACTTGTCATCCAGGGCGCGTCCAGCGCTGGCCAGCGCCACGTCCAGCAGGGTCATCAGCACGCCGCCATGCACCGAGCCCCAACTGTTGGTGAGCTCGTGCCGCGGATCGAGCCGCAGCCTGACTACCCCATCGCCTTTCTCGAGAATACGCACGCCGAGGTGCTCGACGAAAGGCACATGGATATTGAATCCGGCTTTTTGCGCAGACATATTCTTACGTCATCGCCGGTTACATCGACACCAGGCCGCCATCGACCGCCACGGTCTGGCCCGTGATGTAGGCCGATGCGTCGGACGCAAGAAGCACTGCGAGGCCTTTCAGATCGAAGTCGGTGCCCAGACGCTTCATCGGCGTCATGTCCATGATGATCTGTTCGGCCCGGTCGATCATGCCCTGCGACATCTTCGAAGGAAACACGCCCGGCGCAATGGCGTTCACGGTGATGCCATGGTGCGCCCACTCCACCGCCAGCGAGCGCGTG
>JANXPQ010000156.1 GCA_025357235.1 Betaproteobacteria bacterium | reverse complement strand
CATCGGAAACCAGCGCATCCGCGCCGAGCTGGCCGGAAATGGCCAGCCTGAGCGTATTGGCGCGGCCGCGCGTCAGATGCTGTTCGTCGCCGGTGGCGCGGAACGACGGGCACATGGTGCCCGCGTCGAACTTGCGGCAGTGGCCGTTGTTGTTGCACATCTCGACGGCGGGCGCGAAGCCGCCCCATGCCGACCAGTCGAGTGCCGTGTCGAAGTGCTGTGCCTGGTAACCGGGCTTGTAGCGAAACAGGCTGCGGTCATCCATGCGCGTCGGCCGCACGATCTTGCCGGGATTCATCAGGCCTTTCGGGTCCAGCAGCGCCTTCACTTCCGCCAGGGCTCCGGTCAATCGCGGTCCGAGCATGGGCTCGATCCATTCCGAGCGCACCAGGCCGTCGCCGTGCTCGCCGGAATACGCGCCCTTGAATTCCCGGACCATCGCACAGGCTTCTTCGGCGATCGCGCGCATTTTCTCGGCCCCGTCACGGCGCATGTCGAGTATCGGACGCACGTGCAGCGTGCCGACCGATGCATGCGCGTACCAGGTGCCCCGGGTGCCGTGCTTCTCGAAAACCTTCGTGAGCCGGTCGGTATATTCGGCGAGGTGTTCCAGCGGCACCGCGCAATCCTCGATGAAGGACACCGGTTTGCCGTCGCCTTTCATCGACATCATGATGTTGAGGCCGGCCTTGCGCACTTCCCAGATTTCCTTCTGCAGCGAAGCATCCATGATCTGCACGACGCTGCCGGGTAAGCCGAGGTCCGCCATGAGTTCGGCAAGCCGCGCGAGCCGGGTGACGAGTGCGCCCTTGTCCTCGCCGGCGAACTCCACCAGCAGAATGGCTTGCGGCTCTCCCTGCAGAAACCTGTCGACGATCGGGCGAAACGCCGCATTGCCGCGCGCAAGATCGATCATGGTCCGATCCACGAGTTCCACCGCGTCCGGATCCAGCGTGACGATGTGCCGCGTCAGGTCCATCGCCTGATGGAACGTCGGGAAATGCACGACGCCCAATACCTTGTGCGCCGGAATCGTAGAGAGCTTCAGCGTGATGCGTTTCGAAAACGCCAGCGTGCCCTCGGAGCCGACCAGCAGATGGGCAAGATTGTGGGCCAGCGGATGCGCCGCGCTCCCCGGTTGGACCATGTCGAGGTTGTAACCCTGCACCCGGCGCAAAACGTTCGGCCAGCGCCCTTCGATCTCAGCAGTCTCACGACAAACGATGGCGTGAATCTTTTCCACCAGTGCGCGATAGCCTGCCGGCGCGCCGGCCAGTTCGCTGCTGGCGCCGAAATGGAATTCATCGCCGCCGGTGAGCCATGCATCCACGCCGAGCACGTTGTGCACCATGTTGCCGTAGCGGATCGAGCGCGAGCCGCAGGAATTGTTGCCGGCCATGCCGCCGATGGTGGCCTGCGCCGAAGTCGAAACATCCACCGGGAACCAGAGCTTGTGCGAGCGCAGGCGCGCGTTCAGGTGATCGAGCACAACGCCAGGTTGCACGAGGGCTTCACGCCTTTCGGCGTCGATGCTGATGACCTCGTCGAGGAATTTCGAACAATCGATGATCAGCGCCGCCCCGACGGTTTGTCCGCATTGGGAGGTGCCTGCGCCACGCGGCAGGATCGGCACGCCTTCCTCTGCCGCGATCTGCAGCGCAACGCGGGCGGCCTCTTCGTTGCGCGGAACGACCACGCCAACCGGTTCGATCTGGTAGATCGATGCGTCGGTGGAATAACGACCCCGCGAAAATGCATCGAACAGGACCTCGCCCTCGAAATTGGCCCGCAACCGCTGCTCGAGCGGATCGCGGGTGCGCTTGGGCGGGTGAAACCTTAAAGGTGTCGCGGGAGCGTTCACGCCGGAGATGCAATCTTTTGAGGACGATACTGCGGATGATAACCCGGGGCTCCCCCGGGCGTGCTTGTGACGGCCCGGGATTTTCAGTAGGCTGAACTTCTTTGCCTGGGACAGCTCCTATGACTTTTCGCAGCGGACGCCATTTTCTGCAGATTCCGGGCCCGACCAACGTGCCCGACCGCGTGCTGCGAGCCATGGACCGGCCGACGATCGACCATCGTGGTCCTGATTTCGCGCAACTCGGCCGCGAAGTGCTTGAAGGCATCAAGCTGGTTTTCCGCACCAGCAGCCCGGTCATAATCTATCCGGCTTCCGGCACCGGCGCCTGGGAAGCCGCGCTGGTTAACACGCTATGCACGGGAGATCGCGTTCTGATGGCGGAAACCGGCCAGTTTGCGACCCTGTGGCAAAAGCTGGCGACACGTCTCGGGCTCACGGTCGATTTCATCCCGGGCGACTGGCGCCATGGCGCCGATGTGGAGATGATCGAGCTCAAGCTCGCGGAGGACCGCAGCCACACGATCAAAGCCGTCTGCGTGGTCCACAACGAAACCTCCACCGGCGTCGTCAGCCGCATTCCGCTGGTGCGCAAGGCACTCGACCGCACCAGTCATCCGGCACTGCTGCTGGTCGATACCATCTCTTCGCTGGGATCGATCGACTATCGCCACGATGAGTGGGGTGTCGACGTGACCGTGGCGGGATCGCAGAAGGGGTTGATGCTGCCGCCGGGACTGAGCTTCAACGCAATCAGCACAAAGGCGCTCGCCGCCGCAAAGACCGCGGGGTTGCCGCGCAGCTATTTCAGCTGGGACGAAATGCTCGGCCCCAACAAGTCGGGGTTTTTCCCCTACACGCCCGCCACGAATCTGCTGTATGGATTGCGTGAAGCACTGCACATGCTGCACGAAGAAGGCCTCGACAATGTATTCGCCCGTCACGCCCGTCACGGCGAGGCCACGCGTCGTGCGGTGCGCGCCTGGGGGCTTGAAATCCTGTGCGCCGACCCCGCGGATTACAGCAATGCGTTGACGGCGGTGCTGCTCCCGTCCGGCCAGGACGCGGATAAGGTCAGAAAAATCATCCTCGAGCGTTTCGACATGTCGCTTGGGGCAGGCCTGGGCAAACTGCAGGGCAAGATATTCCGCATCGGCCACCTTGGCGATTTCAACGATCTCACTCTGGCCGGCACCCTGTGCGGCGTGGAAATGGGATTGCAACTCGCCGGCGTGCCGATCCGCAAAGAGGGCGTCGCCGCGGCACTGGATTATCTGTCGCATGCGGGCGAACAGGCCATTGGCAATCCGGCCCGGGTACGGATTGCCTAGTCGTTCCTGATCCTGGACGGCAACTGCGTCGCCTGAATACGGGTCAGCGCCGCGCAATGACCGGCGGCGCCACCTGATCGTGCGTGGCAGCACGGCCCAGTCGATCCCGGATCGCCGCCCATTCCGGCAACGCAGGCAACGCTTCGACGACGATCAGCCGGCAACCGGACACATCGAGCCCGCGCAAGGTGCCGTAGAGCAGGTGTGCATAGTCATCCGGCGTTTCCGGCGCCACCTGCCACAGAGTGGCTTTCGAATCACGTGGCCGGCCCCGGCGCGACAGCACGGCTATCGGCGTGCCTGCCTGCGCACGAACATAGTTTTCGATCTCGTCCGGATGCACGATCTTCAGCGGCAGGCCTGGCGCATAGTGCGACTCCAGCGATCCTGATACACGGGGACGCCCGGCTGCGGGTCCGCCGAGCGGGGTGAGCAGGGCATCGGCAATCTGCTGCGCGCTGATGCGCCCCGGGCGCAGGACAGCCGGCGTTTCGTGCGTGAGATCGACGATGGTCGACTCTATGCCGACATCGCACGGACCGCCGTCCAGCACGAGATCGACGGCATCGCCAAGTTCTTCACGCACATGCTGCGCCGTGGTCGGCGAAAGACGTCCGAAGCGGTTGGCCGAAGGTGCGGCGATCCCACCTCCGAACGCTTTCAGCAATTGCTGCGCAACCGGATGGGACGGAACCCGCAGGCCGACGGTATCCTGCCCCCCGGTGATGAGATCGTTGACGCGCGCGGCCCGCTTCAACACCATGGTGAGCGGACCCGGCCAGAATTTTTCCGCCAGCAGCCACGCAAAGCGCGGCACCCCCGCTGCCCAATGCTTCAGATCGCTCGTGCCGGCAATATGCACGATCACCGGATGGTCGGCCGGACGTCCCTTTGCCGCAAAAATCTTCCTGACTGCCGCCGGATTGGAAGCATCCGCACCGAGTCCGTAGACC
>JANXPQ010000266.1 GCA_025357235.1 Betaproteobacteria bacterium | reverse complement strand
CTTCATGCAACGGTTCGAGCTGCGTAACATCGAATCCAGAGTCAAGCAGCTCATCGACAAAGCAATCGCTCAGCGCATCTCTACCGGCTTAGGATCATGAAGCGAAGATGACGATCATCGTTGACCGTCGAGAAGTCCGTTGTCCGAAGGACTCCTATTATTCCGTCCCATTCCTTCTGTTGGTGGATCCAAGTGCAAGCCGAGGGCGAAGCCTTCGGCTATCTGGGTCCGTAAGGGCCAATGGTCGATCAGAATTGTTCCTCGAACGCAGAGAGGATCAATTCGTACTGCCGGATGACTTGGCGATGTTCGACATTCCTACCACCCCAGGATTGCCGATGAACCATTGATCCCAATTACTTTGGGTTTCGATCTCTGAGATGAGGAGGCGTCACATCACCGAATTCCCCAAAAAAAAGCGGATTGACACAGATCGGACTATGCTATTCCTGTGTCATGAGATGGCAGGACGTGTCACGGCACTATTGGCGCGCGAGATTATGGCGGTTATGGACTGGTCGGTGCGAATCTCGATTCGAGAACGGCCGTCACTTAATCATTGCACAACAGTGAGTGTGACACCGGGCGGGGGATGGGTGATTTATGGCGATTATTCAATCTAGTAATTCGTTCAGGAAATGCGCAGCGACATTGTTAATGTTGTCCGGTTGCGCAACTCCAATTATGTGGCAAGGCCCCAGTGGGCTTACGGACCAGCAAATGGCGCAAGCTCGCTATGCCTGTCATCAGGAGGCTGAGGCAGACAGAGCGCGAATGATGCAAATGGCGACTCAGCAGCAGAACCCCTACCTCGCTCTTGCGCTTCCTGGACGCGCAGATGATATGTTCAAAATGTGCATGGAGGCTAATGGGTACAAACTGGTGCCAGAGCAAGCTACTCCCACGTCAAATGACGGCACAGGCAACGGTCAAGGCACTCTTAGCTCGCCGAACGGCGATAAGTACGTCGGCGAATACAGAAACAACAAGCCGAATGGGCAGGGTACCTTTACGTCCCACGATGGCAAGAAGTACATCGGGGAATGGAAGGATGGCAAAAGAAATGGCCAGGGCACCTTTATGCTTCCCGATGGCGGAAAGTATGTCGGTGAATGGAAGGATGACAATCCCAACGGACAAGGTATTGAATACAGTGCCAATGGCAACAAGTACATTGGCGAGTTCAGGGACGGCCATAAAGTTGGTCAGGGCACGTTTACGTTTCCCGATGGCAGAAAATATGTCGGCCAGTTCCGAGACAACAAGAGAGATGGTCAAGGCGCCTTTACGTTTCCCGATGGAAGGAAGTACGTTGGAACATGGAAGGATGACCACCCCAATGGAGAAGGTACCGAATACCGTGGCGATGGATCAATCCTGCGATTTGGAGTGTTTGAAAACGATGCTTTTGTTAAGGGCCAGTAGCCTAGCCAGGCCAAGACCATCTTATCTGAGCGTTCTAGTTAGCTGTCATCTCGACATAGGCGCGTGATCCAGCGCCAGGGGGCGATTCTACCTGTTGGAATTTACTGCGCAGGCACCGTCTGCTAACGCTGCTGCCCGGCGACATGATGCCGCATCGAAGTAGATGCACTGAGTACCAAACGAGGCAACTACGCAAAACGGGGCACCACCAGATGGCGCACGCACTTCCTCGTCGTTTGTCACACACGCCCCTCGAGTCCCTGCGGCTCGAAGGCATGAGTCATAGTTGTAGTAGAAGCACTGCTTGCCATACGAAAATACAGCGCAAAAAGGAGCTGCTATTGCAGACTCCGAAAGAATCAACGCGACAATACATAGAAAAGAAACGCGAACATATTTCACGGGTTCTCCCTTGCCTGCTTCTACTTCGGCATGGCGAATGAATTGAGCAAGAGTGGCTTTGAGTGCAGGATAGACTGGCGTCAGACAAATATCACACCCTTATCTAATATTGATGCCGGGCCGCCTCTGCCTGCTGCTATCGCAGCATAGCAAGCATGCGCGGCCGGCGGAAATCCATCGCGGGGTAGTATCGCGGTTAGCAGAAGTCAGGCCCGTCGTGGGTCGGCTTTTCAAGAAAGGGCCGCCCGGCGTATCTGCGCGCGCCCCCCCTATAACCCCCCGCCAAATATGGCGCATTGGCGCAGGGGCGCCTTGCGTCGCATATGCGTCGTATACGATTTCGATTATTCGGCGCATTGACGCATTCCCTCTGGAGTCAGCAAAAACTGTGCGCCCGAATGGCGGTTTGTGC
>JANXPQ010000260.1 GCA_025357235.1 Betaproteobacteria bacterium | reverse complement strand
CGCCAATCGCGCCTTTGCGATGCTGGCGTTGATCAATCTGAACAAATGGGGATCGCCTCTCACAGGACTGGTGCGTCCAGCGTGACCACGATGCGGGGAAATGCTCCGCTTTTGCCCCTAAAACCGTGCTCATTTCGATGAGAAATCCGTTCACCTTAACAATTCAATCCAATCGTGGTCATCTGTCGCCTCGTGCGGCTACTTGATCAGCGATTCCCTAAGATAATCAATGTTAACACCTCGATCCCTGTTAGAACGCTACGTCGAAGCGAAAGACCAGGTCCGACCGCATATGATGCAGACAATCTATGCTGCGAACGCGATTCTGACATTCTCGATCGCCACCGATAAGATCAGCTTTCCTAATAGAGTTGTAGGACTCGACGGGATAACAAAAACGCTTATCGTCGATTTCGGCACCAAGTTCAGCCGATGCAAGACCTTCTACATTTGTGACTCTACGCCGGAGCAGGAAAGCCGGATCGCGATCCTGCCATGGCTGGTGCTGATGCGCGAGTCAGCATCTTCCCGCCTGCGGATCGGTAAAGGCTATTACAAATGGACTTTCGAGCAGCAGCAGGGCGATGGAAATATGCAAGTGGCCGCAATGCACATCCACATCGAAAGAATGGACGTCATCGACGACCGATATGGAAAGATCCTGCATGCCTTGCAGTCCGTATTGCCCTATCCCTGGTTGCCACCGGCGATGCTTCTCGAACAATTCGAGCAGCTGATGCGAAGAACGCCGGGCCTCGAGTTCCTGGATATCTTCAAGACGCCCTTCCAGGCAGACCCGACAACGCGGCGCCGCGATCACGCATTCAAGGCCACCACCGAGCAAATCGGAAGGCCTTCAGCGAAAAATTGAAGAATATGCGCGTTCAAAGATTAAATTTCGAGCGCGGCAATCGAGCCGGGCGTGTGATCGATGTTAGTGAGCTGGTGGTTCCCTGCTTGCGCACGGCGACGGTGCGAATTACTTGTCTGCTCGCACTATCGTTGAGCAAAGGCTTGCACCTCGGGTTCGCTAAATCTCTCATGCGAAAGCCCTAATCCGCCTTCTGCCGCGTGGCACGTTTCATGCTCAATATCTGGCCAGTGTCCCCCGCAGATGGAGGCTTGGATTTTATTTGCGATACACGCGATGCCGGGGCGCCGAGATCTTCAAGAACAGCCCGTTCCAAAGCGGTCTTGGCGTTTCGCAGATGCTTGCGCATCGCGCTTTCAGCCCGAACGGGATTGCGGTTCTTGATAGCCTTGTAGATTTCATTATGCTCTTCGAATGCGCCGCGAAAGCGGCCGGGGGCGCGAGCGGTAGTTGCTACCAGCAGGCGGATCTGAGCGCCGATGAGTTCACCAATTCGGGTGGCCAAAGAATTGTTCAGGCTGTTCCATATGACGTGATGGAAATCTAGGTCCAGATCGCTGAATTGAGTGGTATCGGTCGCCCGTAGGGATTGCCGGGATTGCCGAAGTATCTCGCCGAGTTGTTCCGCAACCTTTTTATGGGCATTCTGTGCGGCATGTCGAACAGCGAGCAGTTCGAACGTTTCTCTCACCAAGTAAATTTCCTGGATATCTTCGGGCGTTACCGTGCGCACAAAGTATCCACGGTGCGGCGCGTAAGTGACGAGGCCCTCTCGTTCCATTGCCGCCAAAGCTTCGTTTATCGGCGTGGCAGACAGGTTGAGCGAGTCCGCAAGGGTCGCGACAACCAACTTCGAACCTGGTGCAAGCACCCCGGTAATGATTTTTCTGCGGATCGCCTGATGCGCAGCCTCGCTCAAGGTCATCCGCCTCACTGATTCAGTAGAAATTTTTTTTAAATTAGCCATCGTGTTGACAATCTAAACTCTATATTCTATAGATTATGATCCTAAAACAATCGGACGGCCCTACTGGGCCATTAAATTGCTGAACTTTTCGGGTGCGGAAAGCCGTCTGGCGCACGTTGCCAGTGTAGCTTCCGGAGTGCCAAATAACTAAGGAGAAATCAATGGCAAAAGAGATCCTGTGTGCTTTTGGTGTGGATGTAGACGCGGTCGCCGGCTGGTTGGGATCCTATGGCGGAGAGGATTCGCCCGACGACATCTCGCGCGGCATGTTTGCGGGAGAGGTCGGCATGCCCCGGCTGGTCAATCTTTTCAAACGATTCGGAGTGAAAACAACCTGGTTCATTCCCGGACATTCGATTGAAACCTTTCCGGAGCAGACCGCATTGGTGGTTGAGGCCGGACATGAAATAGGCATTCACGGCTACTCGCACGAGAACCCGATCTCCATGACCCCCGAGCAGGAAGAGGCGGTTCTGGACAAGTGTATCGACCTGGTAAAAAAAGTGTCGGGCCGCCGGCCGACGGGCTACGTCGCGCCCTGGTGGGAATTCAGTCCCGTCTCCAATGAGCTTCTGTTGAAGAAGGGCATCAAGTACGACCACAGCCTGATGCACAAGGACTTCGAGCCGTATTATGTTCGCGTCGGCGACAAGTGGACTTTGATCGACTTTTCGAAGAAGCCACAGGAGTGGATGAAGCCCCTCGAACGCGGCGTGGAAACCGACCTGATCGAGATTCCTGGAAGCTGGTACCTGGATGACTTGCCGCCGATGATGTTCATCAAGAAGGCACCCAACTCGCATGGTTTCGTCAATCCCCGGCATCTGGAGGAGATGTGGCGCGATCAGTTCGACTGGGTCTACCGTGAAATGGACTATGCGGTTTTTACGATGACGATCCACCCGGACGTGTCCGGACGGCCACAGGTTCTGTTGATGCTCGAGCGTCTGTTCAACCACATGATTCGCCACCCCGGCGTCAAGTTCATGACCTTCGACG
>JANXPQ010000259.1 GCA_025357235.1 Betaproteobacteria bacterium | reverse complement strand
TTTCACCCAAGACGCCAGTGCGGTCGGCGTCCATTTGTTATGTTGCTTGCGTACCCTCGGCGTCGTTTCCACGACAATGGCAGTCGATTCTGGATTTCCTTGTTGCTCGACAAGAGGCATGTGCCAATCGACTTCTTCTGCGTTCGTAAAGTGACAATTGGTTGATTCGCCGCTGCCCCCAGATTGGACTTTGATCGCCGTAAGATAACCAACAACCGAAACCGCTATGCCTTGGTAAGGCTGTATTTCTGCCAATTGCTCAGATGTCCATGTCTCCAAGGATTTCCCCGCTTTGGGATAGGGCAAGCTTTGCAGAGCACTCCACGTAACCTCGTGATAGACGACAGGAGCATCGGTGCGGTTTTTCCAACGATTGGTAACGGCATCGCCACCGTCGCCGGTTGCACCGCAGTGCCCATCCGGACCGTCAAATGTGGTGGTATTCGGATCAGGTCTTTCCCAGGTTGGCGGAACGCTCGAAACCACGCCAGTAATTGCAGTAGGTTCACCGGCAGGGGTTTCCGGAACCGGCGTCGGCGCAGTCGCCTCGGGACTTGTTGTGATAATTTCCAGGTTTCGTGAATAAATCCAGCCTTCCTCTCCATCCGCAGTGCGCACATGGTAATAATTTGATGTAGGCGAGGGTTCTATGAGTTCGACATCTTCTTGCGCGGATAACGTGGCAATGGGCGGATGTCTTGTTGAAGGATCGCTACGAAGAGTGGCCCGTTTCTTAACGACGGCCTCGGTAGCCAAGGCATTGCCGGTGACCACGATGGCAAATGCAAGTATCAGGGAATATCTGATTAGCATTTTCATAGCTTCCTCCTCACCAAGTCGAACCGACTGAATGGTCCTGCGTTAGTATAAGAATACAACACTCCGCGCGCGGCTCCTTTTTTCGGGCAGATGACCGCACTAACAGTTATCCATAGTTTCGGCGCTCCTCTTCTGGAAGTGCCCGGCTGCGAGGGAGCTTTTGATATGATCTGAGCCGATCGATGGGTGAGACGAGAGAATCGTCTGATATAGATTAACCCAACATTTAAGAAAGTGAAGAATCATGTCTGAAAACGGCTTTCATGTTCACGGTCCGCATGATCACGAACTGGAGCACGCCTCGCAGCACGGCGGTAGCGACAGTTTTACGGGGCGAATTGCGGTCACCACCGCCTTACTGGCTACGGTGGGCGCGCTTTTTTCCTACCAGGGGGGTGCAACGCAAGCCAATGCTGGTATGGCGAAGAATAATGCCGCGATCAAGAAAACCGAGGCGGCCAATCAATGGAATTACTATCAGGCCAAAAGCGGCAAACAGAATCTGGCCGAATTGGGCCTCGAACTGGCGCCGAGCAGCAAACGAGATCATTACACCCAGGCCATTGAGCGCTACAAGGAAGAGAAAGCCGACATCAAGAAAAACGCCGAGAAATTCGAGTCGGAATCCAAAGATTGGGATGACAAAAGCGACCAGCTGATGCATTTGCATCATCGCTGGGCGCAAGCCACGACTGCGCTGCAGATTGCGATAGCTTTGTCCGCGATCGCTTTACTGACGCGAAGAAAATGGCTTCAGTGGGGTGTTTATGGTTTGAGTGCTTTTGGTATCGCTCTGGGTCTATTGGCGGTAGCACACTTTTGATATGGAGTGACAACCCGTCTGCGTATTTCACGGTGTTTAGCGCAACAAAGAGCCACTCTCCTCGCATCCCCACGATCAAGAGGC
>JANXPQ010000244.1 GCA_025357235.1 Betaproteobacteria bacterium | reverse complement strand
TCCCACAGACGCCGCTGTCGCTTCGTTGAATTGGCCATGCGCAAATCATCTCAGCTTAGCGACCCTACGCAAACACCCATCTTCTCTCGGGGTAAGCTTGATTTACTTCCTCAATTGACCCACACGAGTTCCTGAAGAGCCACTTCTTTTTTGGTTTAGGCATATGAATCCCTCTAATGAAATCCAGACTCAATGTACTTCAGAGCATCTGCGACATTCGATTCCCGTCAAGATCAAAGGTAAAAACCATCCAGGCTGTTACTACTTGGACCACAATTCGATCACCGTTCACTTCGGCAGCCATTCGCGTACCTTACATGTGGACGCAATACGGCGCTTCATTGCATAAAAGGTCGCGTGAAGAAATTCGCGTCAGAAAGCAAATATCCAAAAGATAGTGCCTCACGCGATCCATTATGATGACGCATGAAAAGAGTCGCCGCCAAAGGAAATCTTGCAGCGATTTCTTAATAAATACTTAAGAAATATAGCTTTTCACGATTCATCTGCTTTGTAACGTACTGTATTAAAGACCGCTTTATCTCTCCAGCTTTGAATCTTTCGGTCATTTTTGGCCCGACATTTAAAAATTGGCATGACGATTGCGGGACTAGTAAGTAGAACTTGCTGCTCGGGTTTGTGTACTTATCAACTTATTCATTACTGACAGGAGGTATCGTGAAAGCCGTACAAAAGGGTTTTACCCTAATCGAACTGATGATCGTTGTCGCGATCATCGGTATTCTGGCAGCGGTTGCGTTGCCCGCTTACCAGGACTACACCGCGCGCGCCAAAATGTCGGAAGCCATTCTGGCCGCTTCTGCCTGCCGAACCAGTATCACCGAAACAGCGCAATCGGCTCCGTCACTGCCGCCGGCAGGCTTGTGGGGCTGCGAGTCGAGTGCCTCGCTTGCACAGGTTTCGAAGTATGTGAAGTCAATCAAGACCAGCAGTGCTGCGGCTGCCCCCGGCAGCATTCAGGTGGTCGTTACCGGCATCAACACGATTTCCAACGGAATGGCGATCGTGCTCCAGCCCTCTTCCACCGCTACGGGCCTCACGCCGATAACGGCTGGTTCAGCCGTCGCCTCCTGGGTTTGCGGCCAAGACCCGACTAACGGTGCTGCGAATGATATTTCGAAGTATCTGCCGGGCTCCTGCCGCGGGACAATCACGGATGCAAGTCCTTACGCGTCAAGCACCTGATGCGCTGAATTGCCTGGCGTAGTGTCATTGAAGAAGGCGCCTGCGGGCGCCTTCTTTATCGCGGTCGATGCAAAGAACTCCGGTATCGAGACAATGTTAGTTACGCTGCCTGGACGACCTCCTGCAGCCCAGTTATTCAACAAGTGATTCCGGCGTCGCGTAAATGGCGATGACCATACAAGAAAATTCCCGGATGAATTTTCGCACCTTCGAAGGCGGGCACTCCTTCAGCCTGACGCTGGCGATCGTATGCCTGTATCTGATCCTTTCGCCCGTGTGGATGCCCGGTATCGCACCACGCCTGTACGACGATTCACGCTATCTCGAACTCATCGCGCTGGGGCTGCTGATCATTCCGCTCGCAAGATCGACCGTCAGAGACGCCGTGACCTTGGCCTGGCTTTCTCTGGATAAAAAAGCCCGTACCCTGTTGGTGGTTCTATTGGTGGGCGGCGCATTGAGCGTCTACGTTTCGAAAGCCGCCCATCTGGGATCGATGGAAGTCGCGCTCGTCGCCCAACTCGTCATGCTGACGCTGATGGTTTCAGCCGCTGTCCGCGCGGGCGCGCTCCAAGCCGACAAGTTACTCGCAATCGCGATCTTCGCCGGAGCGGCGCTGTGTGTCTTGAAGTTTTGGGTCACTTACGTGCTCTATGCCCTGGAAGGCAAGTTTTTTTCGTGGATCAGTCCATTTCTTATATTCGCGAACGTACGCTTCTTCAGCCAATATCAGTCTTACACGCTCCTTCTGATGATTCTTCCCGGAATCATGCTTGGTTCGAGCAGATCCGCGCGGGCGCTGTTCTTTATTGTCGCTGCGAATTTCTGGGCGCTGCACTGGATGGTGGGCACGCGCGCCGCATGGTTCGGATTGATGGTCGGGTCCGCTGTTGTTTTGGTTTTCATGCGGAACGGCAGGATGGTCTGGGTGCGCGAACAAATGCTGGTTGCGCTTGCCGGCGCGGTGATTTTTCTTGCGCATTCCCATATCGTGACTTCGCTGCCTCAGATGGCACCGGTCCCGGGAATCAAGTCCATTGTCGATCGTGGCCAGGCCAGCATCAATGAAAGGTTGGACCTTGCGCAGAGCGCCCTGGGGTTCATGAAGGAACAACCGCTAGTCGGCGTTGGCCCCGGACAATTCGGTCTTCAGTCTTATTCTGCGTTTGCCGCGCATCCGCACAACGTTCCCCTGCAACTGCTTTCAGAATACGGAATACCCGCCGGGCTCGCCGGCGTCGCGCTTATCTTGATGCTTAGCGTCTATGCGGTAAGAACGTTGAGGAAAGCCCCGGGGCAGAGCAGTATCCTGGATGGCAGCCTCGTAGCGGCTCTTACGATGGGTCTCACCGATTCACTATTCAGCGGCAATCTGATTATGCCGCACAGCCAGATGTTGTTTGGCGTGCTGGCGGGTTGGATCGTGGGTCGCAACGAACGCGCGCCGTCGGGTTTGTACGGGAACGCTCCGGAGTTCAGGAGGCTCAGGCTTACGATTGTCTCAATCGCCATTCTTGCCGTGGCCATCACGACCATCCTGGGCCTCGAATACCTTCCCCTGGCCCGCGACATTCCCGTATGGCTGCTACCCTGGAATCCCCATTTCTGGCAGTACGGGCGATTTTCCGCTTGGTAGATTCCGCCAATTAGTTCCCGCAGAGAGCATCCAAGGGTCAGAGCAATTTCGGCGTGTTGACGGAATCGATGCGAATCGTTTTCCTGTTTCTCAAATAAATCTGCAAAGACTCCCAAACCGGCGCACTGGGCGAATTCGTCTCCTTGACCGACGCCCATCCCGCCACTCGATAGGACTTGCCGGCTTCGACAGGATTTGAATTGACACGAATGTCATCGATGCGCTGGCCGATGGAAGCGTGCGGCTTGCAGGTATAGGTAAGTCCGCGAGTGCGCACCATGTCGCCGCCCTGGCGATAGTAGGGGTCGGGATTGAACAGGTTGTCCGCGATGTCTTCCAGCGCATCCTTGATTTCCCCGCCCGTGAGGCTTCGCAGCGTGACCCCGGGATAGGTAATTGCCGTCTGCGCCATCACGTCTTCGACTGTAATGTCGGATCCGGGCAGCAGTGTCGTGCCCCAACGGAATCCCGGTGACAGCGCAATTTGTGCATCCTGCGATTGTTGGAGCGACTCCAGAATTACTTCGTCGAAAGAACCGTTGAAATTGCCACGACGATAGAGCAGATCGTCGGTACTCGCCAAAACCCGCGCCAGGGACTCTTCGAAAGGTTGCCTGATCCGGGCAACAAGCGCGGTCATTGCCGCATCAGGCTCCAGCAGATTGGAAAACACCGGCATCAGCGAATAGTCGCAGGCAGTTTTGCCGTGGCGGGCAAAGATGTCGAGTACTCCGATGAATTTACCGTTCGATCCGCCATTGGCGACCAGCGTTTCGCCCCCACTGTTTTTGACCCGGATGGGTTTCGGCAGCGGGTCATGGGTATGGCCTCCCAGAATCGCCGTAAGGCCTTCGATGCGACCAGCAAGCTTCAGATCGACATCGACGCCGTTATGCGAGAGCAGCACGATGGCTGCAATACCCTGTCTGCGGACTTCGGCGATGGTTTCGCGCAATGATTGCTCGTGGATACCAAATGTCCAATCGGGAATCAGGTGTTGCGGATTGGCGATCGGCGTGTAGGGGTAGGCTTGCCCAATGATTGCCACCTCCATGCCGGCGATTTCCTTGATGACGAACGGGGGGAAGACGCGATCTGCGAAATCGCGCGTGAAAACGTTGTGGGCAATGAAATCGATTGAACCGCGCATGTCACCCTGAATCAAGTCCATGACGCGTTCAGCACCCAGGGTAAATTCCCAGTGCCCCGTCATGACTTGGACGCCGAGCAACTTGCTGGCTGCGACCATATCCGCGCCGCGTGTCCACAATGCGGTAGCCGATCCCTGCCAGCTGTCCCCGCCATCGACGAGGATCGCTCCGGGGCGTTGCGACTGGATCAATTTAACCAGAGTAGCGAGATGAGCGAAGCCGCCCATCTTCCCGTATCGCCTCGCCAGTTCCTCGAAATTCAGGTGCGTAAACGCATGCGCCAGCCGCGAGCCGTGTCGCAACCCGTAATATCGCAGCAGCGCTTCACCGGTCAGGTGCGGCGGCCTGCCCGCCGATTCGCCGACGCCGATATTGATGCTGGGCTCGCGGTGATGAAGCGGGAGCAACTGCGCATGACAATCGGTTAGATGGATCAGGCTGGCAACGCGTTTGCGTTCGGGCAGCCGATATAGCGGCGAGGAATTGCCGGCAAAGACGGGTGCGGACAGGCTCCCGGACATCGAAGCAAGCGCCAGCGCCTGCAGAAATTCACGGCGGTGCATCGGTCTCGTAGAGCGCGGTTCGGTTGAAAGGGGCGGCGGTTACTTGCGATAAACGGATGCGCGCATCGGCAATCCGTTGCTGAGGTAGGACTGGAAGTACTCGAGATTGCCGAGTTCCTCGCCGCCTGCGGGAAACGGTGAAGCGCGCATCTGTTCCATGCAACGCCGATAACGCATGTGCAGTGTGTTCAAATTGTCGCCGCCGCGGAATACCGGCCAGTGCGTAGTCTGGCCGACGGTTGGAGAGAGAATTTCGGTGCGCAGTATCTTGCCCGCATTGACCATGTGGCAGGAGGCGCAGGAGAAATTGTATTGACCGATACGGGTGAAATACAGCTTTTTGCCCTGCTCATATTTCGCGAGCGCCGCGGGGCCTTCTACACGTACGTCGACGCGCATGCCATCGGAAAGCGTACGGGCGTAAGCGGTGATGATACCCATCGTCGTCTTGTCGTTGAATTTGTATTCCGCCTCGCCGTTGTCGCGCAGACAGCGGTTGATATCCATTTCAAAGGTGACGACCTTGTCGCTGCCAGAATCGTAATAGGGATAATTGCCCGCGATGCCGCGGCCGCCGTTGGCAAAACATCCGGCAAAGGTCTTGCCGTTCCTGAACGGTGTTTCCCACAAATTTCTGCCGCTGTCGACGTCCCCCTGAAATGGGGGGAACTCCATGATGCTGTCGAATTGTTTCTTGGCATCGCTTGAGAGCATCAAGGCACCGTCGACATAGTCTTCCAGTGGCACACCGGGAAATTTCGCGCGGTACAGGGCAATAAATGCTGCGCGATCTTCCTCGGGCGACGCAAAGGCCCGCCCGGCAGCGCCTGCCATCACCAAGCTGGCGGCTAGGAGACCCGTGAGCAGTTTTGTCCGTCGCAAAGGAATCAATTGAGCGTCGTCTCGATGCTCGCCTTCTCGCCCTTGTTGTCTTCCCAGCTCACCGTGACCTTGTCACCCGGCTTCGCACCGCGAATTCGAAAGTTGACGAAAGGATTTTTTGACACCGCCTGACTCCACTGAGCATCCATAACGGTCTTGCCGTTATGCGTGGCAACCACGCGCTTAATGAAATGCAGCGGTATTATGTCGCCGGAAACGGGATCCTTGCGCAGCCCCGTCTCCATCGGGTGGAAAATCAGGACCTTGACGTCAGCTACATCGCCCTGGAGTTGAGCGCGAATTTTCATTGCATCAGCCATCTGCGTAGTTTCCTGTTAGCCTCTCGGCGTCAACCGCCGCAACCGCCTATGGTGACCTTCACTTCCTGGGTGGCGACGTAGAACTTGCCATCGGCCTTGACGAGGACCCTGACCTTGGACGATTCGCCCATCTTGATCCGGGTGGAAATAAAGGGTTCCAGTCCGGGGGAAATGTCGAAAATGGCGACGAGGGGTTGCGGGTTCTTGTCCGCGATGATGTAGATCGTCTGCGTGCCGGGAATTCTGCTGGAGATCTCGACGGGAACAATCGCGCCGTTCTCGGCGATTTCCGGCGCTTTCAACTGGATCTGGTCGGAATCGGCTGCGGCGGTCGCACCGATGTCCTTCAAAGCATCGGCCAGCACCTTGGCTTCGAATGCCGCCTTGTTCCATTCCGCGGCCAGCAGTTGCAGGGGGCGCAACCACCCCGCAGCAAAAATGGCCGCATAGGCGCTGCCCAGAGCAAGGGCGCGCAGAAAATTTCTTCGCGATGGTTCATTCTGCAAAGGCTGTTTTCTCATGCTGGGCGTAGTCCCGTTAGAGCGTATAGAGATAATCGACGATCAGATCTATTTCTTCCGCTGTCAGAATCTGATGCTTTCCGAACGGCGGCATGACTGTATCCGGATTGGTCAGTCCGGCATCCCATACCTGGCGGTGCAACGTTTCCCGATCAGGAAAGCGCGCACGTATCGCGACCAGCGGGGGGCCGATATTGGCCGACGTAATGGTCTTTGCATCGGAAGGCATCGCGTGACAGGCCAGGCAGTTACCTTTGCTCATTTCATGCGCCAGGTGAGCCCCTGCGGCGATTCTTTGCGCCTGGTCCGCCATCACGGAACCGGCATTGCCAAGGATGGCGGCAAAAATGAAGAGTCCAAGCGACGGGATCGGATTCATCGAAATTTTGCCATATCCGCTCAGACCGCTTTCACGGCCAACGGTTCTGGTCAGATCAGGCCTGCGGGTCTGCCTGCCAATGCCCCGACTTTCCTCCGCGCTTTTCCATCAGGCGCACGCCTTCGATGCGCATGCCCCGGTCTGTCGCTTTGCACATGTCATAGATGGTGAGCAAAGCGACACTGACGGCGGTCAGGGCTTCCATCTCGACCCCGGTTCGCCCCACCGTTTCGGCGCGCACGGAGCACTCCACGGCATCGCGTTCGCCGAGCACCTTGAATTCGACATTCACGCTGCTGAGCGCTATGGGATGACAAAGCGGGATGAGTTCGGAAGTTCGCTTTGCGCCCTGGATAGCCGCCACGCGCGCAATTCCCAGGACGTCGCCCTTGCTGGCGGACCCTTCCTGGATCTTTTGCAGCGTTTCGGGACGCATGACAATCCGGCCGACCGCGATGGCGACGCGATGGCTATCCTGCTTTGCAGCCACGTCGACCATATGTGCCTGTCCCGCGGAATTGAAATGAGTGAGTTCGCCCATCGATAATCCTGAATTTAGTAAGCCGGTTGCAATGCGCCCACGGAACTCGTCCTGTAGAGGCGTTATCATAGCATCATGAAATTTCAGACAGTCATGGTGGCGCTCCTGGCATCGAGTATCGCGCTGGCCGACGAATTGCCCGATCTCGGAGACGTGTCGCAAAGCGCACTGTCGCCTGTGCAGGAGCGTAAGCTCGGCGAGAGCATCATGGGGCAGATTCGTTCGGATCCTGCTTATCTGGACGATCCGGAGGTCGCCGACTACCTCAATACGCTGGGCTACAGGCTGGTGTCAAACAGTCCCGATCCGGCCGCGCCTTTCGAGTTCTTTGCGATTTCGGACAGCAGCATCAACGCCTTCGCGTTGCCCGGCGGATTTGTTGGCGTGCATTCCGGATTGTTGCTGATGGCACAGAGCGAATCGGAACTGGCAAGCGTGTTGTCGCATGAAATTGCACACGTCACCCAGCATCACATTGCGCGCCTGATAGCGGCTCAGCAGCGCGCGGGCATCGCCTCGATGGCGGCGCTTGTGGTGGCTATCCTTGCGGCGCGCTCCAATTCGCAGGTATCGGCGGCGGCGATCGCGGCCGCCCAGGCGGGCGCAATCCAGTCACAACTGAATTTTACGCGCGAACATGAGCGCGAGGCCGACCGGATCGGATTACAAATCATGGAAAAATCCGGCTTCGATGTGCATGCGATGCCGGCTTTCTTCGAACGCCTGCAGAAGGCTACGCGAGTCTATGAGAAAGGAGCGCCATCCTATCTGCGCACCCACCCGCTCACCTACGAGCGCATTGCCGATATTCAGAGCCGCATCCAAGACATTCCATTCCGGCAGATTCCCGACAGCCTGGAATTCCAGCTTGTCCGCGCCCGCTTATCGGCCAAGGACGGCAATGCCCGCGAGGTAGTGGCAAATTTCGACAGGATGCTCGAAGAGCACAAGTTTAGTAGGGAGGCGGCGGCCCGCTATGGGTTGGTGGTTGCTTTGCTGCGACTTGGTGACAGGGCTCGCGCCCGCAAGGAAATGGCACTATTGCTGGGTTTGCAAGCGAAGAGTCCGATGATCGATGCTCTTGCCGCGCAAACCCTTATCTCGGGCGGGGAAGTGGAAAAGGGGCTGGCCACCTACCGGGACAGTTTGAGGGCCAATCCCAGTCGCAAGGCACTGATTTACGGCTACGCCGACGCACTGATCGCCGCCAACAAGGCCGCTGATGCAATTCAATTCCTGAGCAACAGAGTGGACGGGCGCCCTGCAGACCCGCAACTTTACGAATTCCAGGCTCGGGCGTATACGGCAATGGGCAAGCGGCTCCTGCAACATCGCGCTCTGGCGGAAGTCTATGCTTTACGGGGAAATCTACCCGGGGCGATCGAACAATTGCAGATTGCGCAAAAAGCGGGGGATGGAGATTTCTACCAAAAATCAAGTGTCGAGGCACGCCTCAAGGAATTGATAGCGACCGATACTGAAAACCGGCGCAAACCCTGACATCAGCGGCGGCAAGTCGTCTGGGACAGCCTGAGCTGGGTATCTTGCCCCCTCACTTGGGTGCTAGCCATTGAATTTATTTAAAAACCTCGCCTTGCGGTCGCGAATTTCCTATCATACCGAAGCTTTCCGGCTGGCGATCTGACCCCCGGGGCTTCGCTCATGGACAAGATCGGCAAATACCAGATCATCAAGGAGCTCGGCAGGGGCGCGACCAGTGCGGTCTATCTGGCGAACGACGCCTTCGCGGGCCGCCAGGTGGCCATCAAACTGGTGCGGGCGGATGCCCTCGGTGACAAAGAACACGGCCGCCGCTTTCACAAACTATTTCTGGCCGAGGCTGCTCTGGCGGGCAAGCTCTCCCACCCGCACCTTGTCGCGATCTTCGATGCCGTTTCAGACGAGGATGGCAGCTATCTCGTCATGGAATACGTAGCGGGCGGGACACTTGAGCCCTATACCCAGCCCGCCAAACTCCTGACGATCAACGCCATCGTCGAGATCATCTTCAAATGCTGCAAGGCTCTCGACTATGCGCACCGGCACGGCATCATCCATCGCGATATCAAGCCGGCGAACATTCTTCTGACCGGTGAAACGGATATCAAGATATCGGATTTCGGCGCCGCCTTGTCGGTAACCGCCGAAACCACGCAGGTCTCGGGAATCGGCTCTCCGGCGTACATGTCGCCGGAACAGTTGCAGGAAATGACGCTGAGCCATCGGACCGACATTTTCTCGCTCGGCGTGGTGATGTACCAGTTGCTGACCGGGGCGTTGCCCTTCAAGTCGACAAACAACTACAGCATGGTGTACCAGATCATCAATGTGGACCCCCCGCCCGCGAGTCTGTTGCGGCCCGATACACCCGCTGCGGTCGACTTGATCGTGAAACGCGCGCTGGAAAAGGACGTTGCGAAGCGCTTCCAGACTTGGGAGGAATTTGCGCAGGCGCTGGCGGATACTTTCAGCAACTTGCAGAAACCGGAGGAAATCGTCCCGGAGGCGGAAAAATTCAGCATTCTGCGCAACCTCGAATTCTTTGCGACCTTCCAGGACGTGGATTTGTGGCAGGTGCTGCGCATATCCAGCTGGGTGCGGCATTCGACCGGCAGCCCGGTCATCAAGGAAGGAGAAGTCGGTACCGGATTCTTCGTGCTCGCCGCGGGCGAAGTGAAAATCACCAAGCAGGGCAAGCTGCTCAATATCCTGCGTACCGGCGAATGCTTCGGGGAAATGGCCTATCTGGGCAAACGCGCATTCGAGCGCACTGCGAGCGTTACGGCGGTGAATGACATCACGGTGATCGAGATCAGCGCAGAGGCGCTGGCGCAGGCCACCGAAGGCTGCAAAAATGCTTTCAATTCCGCTTTTCTCGAACTGCTGGTCGGAAGGCTGGAAGCCGCCAATACGCGTTTGTCGCAGCTATTGCTCGATCGCAACATCAGCCTCTTCTGAACGTGCCCGGCTGACGTTATCATTCGCTTCATATTCATATTTCTGTCCATGGGCACCTACCTCAATCTCGATCCGGACGGCCTGCAGCAATTGCAGCAGGGCGACGTTGTGTTGATCGACGTCCGCACGGATCGCGAGGTCGAGCGCGGGCTGATTCCCGGCGCGCTGCACATTCCGCTGCATATGCTGCCTGCGCGGCTGGAGGAAATCGGGCAGGGATGTCCCGTCGTGATTTACTGCCAGTCGGGCGCGCGTTCCGCCCAGGCGAGTGTGTTTCTCGCGGACCACGGCTGGGAGAAGGTTTACAACCTGGCCGGGGGATTCAGCGGCTGGGCTGCGCGCGGGCTTCCCGTTGCGCAGAATTGATCAGCGCAGAACTGAGTAGCGCGAAACTGAAAAGAAAATTGCCGAATTTCCTTTGTGAAGACCTGTCTTAATGAACACTGAAACCGAAATCAGATTCGACCGCGAGCTGGATGCCCGCGGACTGAATTGCCCGCTGCCGATCCTGCGGACCAAGAAATCCCTGAATGATATGACTCACGGCCAGGTTCTGAAAATAGTCGCGACCGACCCTGGATCGGTGCGTGACTTCCAGGCGTTCTGTAAACAGACCGGCAACCAGCTGCTGCTCTCGAACGAAAGCGGTGGAGAATATCTTTTCATGCTGCGCAAGAAATAGTTCATGCCGAACATCGACAGCCTGATACTCAATTTCGATCGTGCATTGCGCACGTTATGCGCGCGGGCTACGTCAGCGCGGCCGCTGCCCGGCGGCGATCTGGAAGAGACCAGGCTGGATGAACATGACAAGCGTGGCGCCGCGGCGTTGATGCGTGTCAATCATGCAGGAGAAGTCTGCGCACAGGCGCTCTATCATGGCCAGGCGATGACCGCGCGCAACCGGGAGGTGCGACAGGTTCTCGAGCACGCCGCGGCCCAGGAAACCGAACACCTTGCGTGGACAGAGCAGCGCATCGACGAACTCGGCGGCAGAGTCAGCGTGCTCAATCCGCTGCTCTACGCGGGATCGTTTGCGATCGGGGCCGTATCAGGTTTGCTCGGCGACAAATGGAATCTGGGCTTCCTGGCGGAAACCGAGAAGCAGGTGGAGGGACATCTCGACGACCATCTCGGACGGCTGCCGGAGGACGATCACAAGAGCCGGGCAATCGTCGAACAAATGAAAGAAGACGAAGCCGAACATGCACGCACGGCCCTGACCCATGGGGGCGCGCAACTTCCACTACCCGCCAGGCAGGCCATGCGTGCTGCTTCGCGGCTCATGACCAATTCCACTTACTGGATCTGATCGTTATTCCTCCACGATTTCGAAATCGTGGGTGATCTGCGCGGTCTTGCCGAGCATGATGGAGGCCGAGCAGTACTTTTCCGCGGACAGGTGAATCGCCCGTTCGACGTGCTCACGCCTGATGTTGCGTCCCTTGATGGTGAATTGAAAGTGGATGCGGGTAAAGACTTTGGGATCGGCAGGTGCGCGATCGGCATCGATTTCCAGCACGCAGTCGCTGATGTCCTGGCGGGCCTTCTTCAGGATCGTTACCACGTCATAGGCGGTGCAGCCGCCGGTGCCTGCAAGCACAGTCTCCATCGGACGCGGCCCGAGGTTACGGCCGCCCCCTTCCGCTGCGCCATCCATCACGATGGCATGGCTGCTTTCGGTTTCACCCACGAAAGCCACATTCTCGATCCATTTCACCCTGACTCTCATTGCCGTCCTTTTTGTTCCATCGAGGCGAGGCGCACATGGTACCAGCCGAGGCCGAGGACCTCGTGGAGGAAGGCGTAACTCACTTCGAGGCCTTGCGAGGACGGCAGAAAATTCAGGATGCCGCGTGGCCGCAGGGTGGAAAAACCGGTTGGCGCCTCGATGACATGGAATCCCGCTTGTTCGAAAGCCAGACGAGCCCTGCGCATATGCAGGGCGTGGGTGACCAGCGCAATGCGTATTATTTTTGCGCCGGCGAGTTGCTGCCCTGCGTAACGCGCGCTCTCGATGGTGTTGAAGGACTTTTCTTCCAGCCACTGCACATCCGTGCGGAAGTCCTCGTTGAGCGAGGCTTTCATCTGCGCAGCTTCAGACGTGGCGGTGCCAGACGGGCTGCCGCCCGAAACCATGATTGGCAATCCTGACAACCGACGCAGCCGTGCACCCCAACGCACCCTTTCCAGCGTGGACGCGGATACGGTATCGCCGCCGTACTCCGGCGCAGCCGGATAGCTGCCGGCGCCAAGAATTACGATGGCTTGCGCGCCATCCAGATTCAAGCTCCCGTTTGCGTATCGATTTTCGAATATTCCGGCCAAGGTGGTCGCTACGACAGGCATGGAAAGCAGAAAAAGACCTGCCAGAGAGGCTGCGAGCAACGCCAGGCCTATCCTTCGGCGGAACAAAACGAGGAGCAATCCCAGACCTGCCAGCAAGAGCAGATTGAGGGGAGGCAGTAACGCGGAACTCAGCGCCTTGAGCGAGACGAAATCCATAAGTATTTGTCATCATTCCTGAAAAGAGGCATTGGGGCGATATCGACAATGCGAATCGGGTTTTTTCGAGAATGCCATTTGCCCGGCAACATTCTGCACCGCAAGCCACCCCCGAACCCGAATGCTGGCATTGGCGATTTCCCCCAATCTTACAAGGCATTAAGCTCACAACGCTGTGATTTTGGGGGCAACAGCGATAAAATGCCCTGTTTTTTAAAACCTGACGGGTTTGAACATGGCTGACGGTAATGTCGATCGTGGCAAAAGGCGTTTCCTTGTTGCCGCAACGAGCGTGATGGGCGGTGTCGCGGGCGTGGCCGTGGCCGTGCCATTCGTGATTAGCATGACTCCCAGTGCGCGAGCACGGGCTGCGGGTGCGCCGGTGGAAGTGGATATTTCCAAAGTCGAACCCGGCATGATAATTACCATCGAGTGGCGAGGAAAACCGGTGTGGATCGTACGTCGCACGCCTGAAATGCTCGCCAGCCTGAAGAAGATCGATTCCGAAGTGGCGGATCCGAATTCTTCCGTGAAGCAGCAGCCCGACTACGCCAAGAACGAGTCGCGTTCGATCAAACCCGAATATCTGGTGCTCGTCGGCATTTGTACGCATCTGGGTTGTTCGCCGTCGCAGAAACTCGCCGCCGGCACGGACGGCGGCATGGGCAGCGACTGGCCGGGCGGGTTTTTCTGTCCCTGTCACGGCTCCAAGTTCGATCTGGCCGGCCGAGTATTCAAAGGCGTTCCCGCGCCAATCAATCTGGAAGTTCCCCCATACGCATATCTGAGCGATACCCGGCTGATCGTCGGCGCGGACAGCAAGGGAGCATGACGCGATGAACATAGCCAAAGCACTGCTGAGCTGGGTCGACGAACGTTTTCCGCTGACGGCGAACTGGAAATCGCACCTGTCGGAATATTATGCGCCGAAGAATTTCAATTTCTGGTACTTCTTCGGATCGCTGGCCATGCTGATCCTGGTGATGCAGATCGTCACCGGCATCCTGCTGACCATGCATTACAAGCCGGACGCAAGCCAGGCCTTCGCTTCCGTCGAATACATCATGCGCGATGTGCCCTGGGGCTGGCTCATCCGCTACATGCATTCCACGGGCGCTTCGCTGTTTTTCATCGTCATCTATTTGCACATGTTTCGCGGGCTGCTTTACGGTTCCTACCGCAAGCCGCGCGAGTTGCTGTGGCTGTTCGGCATGCTGATCTATCTGTGCCTGATGGCCGAGGCCTTCTTCGGTTACCTGTTGCCGTGGGGACAGATGTCCTACTGGGGCGCGCAGGTGATCGTGAACCTGTTCGGCGCCATTCCTCTCGTCGGGCCGGATATTTCCCTCTGGATCCGCGGCGACTACGTCGTTTCCGACGCCACGCTGAACCGTTTCTTTGCATTCCATGTCATCGCTGTTCCGCTGGTATTGCTCGGGTTGGTGGCGGCACATTTGCTGGCGCTGCACGAAGTCGGCTCCAACAATCCGGACGGCGTAGAGATCAAGAAGAAGAAGGATCCCAAGACCGGAATTCCCCTCGACGGCATTCCTTTTCATCCTTATTACGTCGTAAAGGATATCGTCGGTGTTGTCGTGTTCCTGATGGTGTTCAGCGCGATCGTATTCTTCGCACCGGAGATGGGCGGCTATTTCCTGGAACACAATAATTTCGTTCCAGCCGATCCGCTGAATACGCCTTTGCATATCGCGCCCGTCTGGTATTTCACGCCCTTCTACTCGATCCTGCGAGCCGTGCCCCCGCTGATGAACTCGCAGTTTCCGGGCGTTGTGGCGATGGGGCTGTCGACAATGATCTTCTTCCTGTTGCCGTGGCTTGATCGCGGTGCGGTGAAATCAATCCGTTATCGCGGACCGATTTACAAGAGCGCGCTTGCCCTGTTCGTCATCGCTTTCTTGATTCTGGGCTATCTCGGCACCGAGCCCACCAATGTCTGGGGCCAGTTCGGCTCGTGGCTTGGCGGCGCCGAGCGCGCCACCGTGGTGGCACGCGTATTTACGGTCATCTACTTCCTGTTTTTCCTGCTGATGCCCTGGTACACCAGGATAGACAAGACCAAGCCGGAACCGGAGAGGGTGACATCGTGAAAAAACTGTTTTTTGCATTGCTCTTCGCGCCGCTTGCCGCACTTGCGTCGGGCGACGAACTGCAACTCGACCGCGCCGACATCGATCCGCACGATGCGATCTCGATTCAGCGTGGGGCACGCACCTTCGTCAACTATTGCCTGAACTGTCACTCTGCGAATTCGATGCGCTACAACCGCCTGACGGAATTGGGCCTGACCGAACAGCAGATCAAGGAAAATCTGCTGTTTGCCACGGACAAGGTGGGCGAACCGATGACCGTCAGCGCAAGCCGCAAGGACCAGAAGCAATGGTTCGGCGTTGAGCCCCCCGACTTGTCGGTGGTGGCACGATCGCGCGGTACGGACTGGCTCTATACCTATCTGCGCACGTTCTATCGCGACGAATCGCGCCCGACAGGCTGGAACAACCTGGCGTTTCCCAACGTCGGCATGCCGCATGCACTGTGGCAGTTGCAAGGTTCCCAGGTATTGAAGGGCGAAAGCGAAGAACACGAAGGCCGCAAGGTCGAGCACAGGAAGCTCGTACTGGAACATCCCGGCAGCCTGTCCACGATCGAATACGACAAACTCACAAGGGATCTGGTGAACTTCCTGTCCTATATGGGCGAGCCGGAAAAGACCAAGCGTTCGCAAATCGGCGTCGTCGTGTTGTTCTTCCTGCTCCTCCTTCTGGTTCCGGCCTGGCTGCTCAAGAAGGAATACTGGAAAGACGTGCACTGACCAACCCGCAGGTAACAAGACAATGATGACTCTTTACTCGGGCACCACCTGCCCATTCAGCCAACGCTGCCGGATCGTCCTCTTCGAAAAGGGGATGGATTTCCAGATCATCGATGTCGATCTGTTCAACAAGCCGGAAGACCTGGCGGTGATGAATCCCTACAACCGCACCCCGGTATTGGTCGAACGTGACCTGATCCTCTACGAATCCAACATCATCAACGAATACATCGACGATCGCTTCCCGCATCCGCAACTGATGCCGGCCGATCCGGTAATGAGGGCGCGCGCGCGACTGTTCCTGTTCCGCTTTGAAAATGAACTGTTCTCCAACATCGACGCCATCGACAGCGGCACGCAAAAGCAGGCGGACAAGGCGCGGCTTGCGGTGCGCGACAACCTGACGCAGATCGCGCCGGTATTCGTGAAGCAGAAGTACATGCTCGGCGAAGAATTCTCGATGCTCGATGTCGCCATCGCGCCGTTGCTGTGGCGCCTGGATTTCTACGGCATCCAGTTACCCAAGCAGGCGGCTCCGCTGATGAAATACGCCGAGAGGCTGTTCAGTCGTCCTGCATTCATCGAGGCGCTGACCGCGTCGGAGAAGGTAATGCGCAAGTGAAAGAGAAAGAAGCGTCCACCACGCCGTATCTGATCCGCGCGATCTTCGAGTGGTGCTGCGATAACGGACTTACTCCCTATATCGCCGTAAAAGTGGACGAGACGACGAAGGTGCCGATGGAATACGTCAAGAACGGCGAAATCGTTCTGAATGTGAGTCCGGATGCCACCCGCAACCTGAAAATCGGCAACGACCTGCTGCAGTTCTCGGCCAGATTTGCCGGCGTGTCCCGCGAAATTTCCGTGCCGATCAACACCATCGGCGGGATTTTCGCCAAGGAGACGGGCCAGGGCCTTTCATTCCAGACTTCGCCTTCGCTGTCCGCGCAGGTGGTTACGCCAATCAAGAATGACGCCGTCCCGCCAAACGATGATCGTCCGGCACCCCCGTCGGGAGGGCGGCCCCGCCTGCAGGTCATCAAGTAGTCCCGCGTCCTGTGGCGGCGGCCTATAATTTCGCGCTAAGCCGGCATAGCTCAGTTGGTAGAGCAGTTGATTTGTAATCAAAAGGTCGCGGGTTCGATTCCTGCTGTCGGCACCACAAAACAAACGGTTAGGAGAGATGATCCTAGCCGTTTTGCTTTTGTTGTGTCGTATCTGTGCCACTGAGCAAGTCATCAATTACTTTCGCGTGCCGTCTGAATTGCTCCGGTGCGAGATGCGCGTAACGCCGGACCATTTCAGCAGAACCCCACGCCCCCATTTCCTGAATCACGTTGAGCGGTACGCCTTGCTGCGTCAACCAGCTTGCCCAGGTGTGCCGGAGATCGTGCCAACGGAAGTTCTCGATCCCTGCCCGCTTCAGCGCCAGATGCCAAGCCTTGGTGTTGACCTGGTTGACCGGTCGGCCTCGATACGTGAACACCCTAGTGGGGTGCTTGCCAACCTGTCGCACTAAGACCGCTTGCGCCGTTGCATTCAGCGTCACGTGAATATCCTTCTTGCCCTTGGCCTGATCCGCATAGATCCATGCCACGCTTCGCTGCTGATCCACTTGCGACCATTCCAGGTGCGTCACG
>JANXPQ010000170.1 GCA_025357235.1 Betaproteobacteria bacterium | reverse complement strand
CGCCCCACCACCCAGTTCGCGGCCCAGAACAACGATGTTAGCGTCAGAAGAAAATATGGGGATGGGTGTCGAAGCCAGCGGAGGAAATTTTGTTGTTGCATTATTATTGGCAAAGAACAGGACTCGGGACGCAGGACTCAGGACTTAGCAAGAACGACGACTAAGCGCTTTTGAATTCACTGAGTCCTGAGTCCTGCGTCCTGAGTCCTTTTTTCTAATTCAACCGCGCCACTTCCTTGCGAAGTTCGATGATCCGCCCGCGTATGTCGTCGGCGTCTTCGCAGGTCGGCGAAAGCTTCAGATAGGTTTCGAAATCGACGAGCGCCGCGCGCGGGCACTCGAGTTCCTGGTAGATCATTCCGCGGTCGCGCAGTTCCGGCGTCTGTTCGGGCACGGTCGCGATGATCCAATTCACGATTGGCAGCGCCTTGTCCAGATTGTGTTCGCGTAAATAGATCGCCTTCAGATTGCGCAGCAGGCGCACGATGATTTCCTTGTTGCTCGCCGAGACCAGCAGTTCGGTGACGATGGCGCGCGAAACTTCGCCGCCACGCACTTCGCGCAGACGTTGCTGCAAGTCCTGGAGTCCGAGCGAGATGCCGCCCGAATACGGGTCGAGCACGACAGCGCCTTCGGGCACTGCGCACTTGACCAGGAAATGACCCGGAAAACTCACGCCCTGCAGCGGCAGGCCGATTTTCCGGCCGAGCTCCATGTAGATCACGCTAAGCGTGATCGGAATGCCCCGGCGTCGCTCCAGCACTTCGTTCAGGAAGCTGTTGCGCGGGTCATAGTAGTCGTCGGAATTGGCGGCGAAACCCAGGTCGCCGAACAGAAACTGGTTCAGCACGCTGATGCGCTCGGGAACGCTGTCCTCTTCGTCGATGCGCAACCTGAGCATGGAAGCCAGCTCTTCGATGCGCGAGAGGTAAGCAGGGACATTCAGTTGCGGATAGCCGTGGCCGGCAATCAGCAGCGCGGCCTCGGCAAGGCTGATGTCATCGTCCGGTCCGGACACGATCTGCCGCAGGCGTTCCGACATCGCGTCCGCCGGTTGGCTTTGTGTCGCAGACGATGGCGTCGCAGCCAAAGCCGGCTCCTCAGGCGTCCTGCTTTTCCGCAGGGGCTGGGGGCAGGAACAGCGCGGCTATCTGCTTTTTCGATCCGCGCGCGGACGGGGCAACCGGTTTCACGGTTTCCATCGCTGCGCCCGAAGGGATGTAAGGCTTGGAGAACAACGGGTCGGTGGAGGGTGCGGCGGCACGGGACGAATAGGCGGAGCGATGCTCGTCGCGGCGAACCGGATCTTCGCGGCGCGGCTCGGAACGGCCGGCCGGACCTTGCGGGCGGCCTTCCGCAGAGCGTTCCGGACGGCCTTCCGGGCGGCGCGAACCGCCGCGGGGCGCGGACACGCGCTCGCGCGCGAATTCACCCGGCTCCTGCACCGGCAGCTTGATCCTCAGCAGTTTTTCGATGGCGGCGAGATCTTCCTGCTCTTCCACGGACATCAGCGAGATCGCCTCGCCGGTCATGCCGGCACGGCCGGTGCGGCCGATGCGGTGCACGTAATCCTCGGGAGAACCGGGCAGATCGAAGTTGACGACGAAGGGCAGTTGCTCGATGTCGAGTCCGCGTGCCGCGATGTCGGTCGCCACCAGGACCTTGGTCTTGCCTTCCTTGAACTCGGCCAGCGCCTGCATGCGCTCGCCCTGGGTGCGGTCGCTGTGGATGGCGGCAGCACCGACGCCGTCCTTGTCCAGCTTGTAGGCCAGACGGTTGGCGCCGATCTTGGTATTGCAGAACACCAGCACCTGGCGCATGTCGCGTGATTTGATCAGGTGGGTGAGCAGGTCGCGCTTGGCGGCGGCTTCGACCTTGTAAACCAGGTGGGTCACCGTGTCGACGACCGAATTGCGCTGCGAAACTTCGATGCTGACCGGATTGGTCAGAAGTTGCTTGGCAAGGCCGCGGATCTCATCGGAATACGTTGCGGAAAACAACAGGCTCTGGCGCTTGGCCGGCAGCGTCGAAAGGATGCGTTTGATATCCGGCAGGAAGCCCATATCGAGCATGCGATCGGCTTCGTCGAGCACGAGGAACTGCACCTGCGAGAGGTTTACCGTTTTCTGGCCCAGATGATCGAGCAGGCGTCCGGGCGTGGCGACCAGGATCTCGACGCCGGCGCGCAACTCGGCAATCTGCGGATCGATATGCACGCCGCCGTAAACCACGGCGGAGCGCAGCGCGATGTACTTGCCATAAGTCTTGACGCTGTCCTGCACCTGCGCGGCGAGTTCACGCGTCGGCGTCAGGATCAGGGCGCGCACCGGATGACGTGCCGGCGAAACGCTGGTGCTGGCAAATTCCATCAGCCGATGGAGCATGGGCAGCGTGAAACCGGCTGTTTTGCCGGTACCCGTCTGCGCCGCGGCCATGACATCCTGGCCTTGAAGAATGGGGGGAATCGCCTTGGCCTGGACAGGCGTGGGATCGGTGTAACCCTGATCGGCGATGGCACGCAACAACTCCGGGGCGAGCCCCAGATCGGAAAACGACATTAACTTTCGACTCCTGCGCCGCCACACGGTGGCGCCGTTAGCTCAGTGCCGGCGAATGCCGCACCTGAATTGAGGGCGGATGATACAGCATAACTAGCGAAGCCGAAAGGGATTTTAAAGGCCGTGACGGTCGTGTTAAGTGCCGTGACTGACATGACTATCGTGACTGCCGGGGAAGGAGGCTCTAGGTCGTTTCCGACGGTCACGATAGTCACGTAGTCCCGGAATTTCCCGTCACGGCTTCTCCGCGATCTCCCCATCCACCCATTCGTTGACCATGCGATAGCCGACTGCGAGCAACGTGGGGCCGAGGAAGATGCCGACGAAACCGAATGCGGCCGCGCCGCCGAGCACGCCCAGCAGGACGAGCATGAAAGGCAGGTTGCTGCCGTGGCTGATGATCATCGGCTTGAGCACGTTGTCGACCATGCTCACGACCAGCAATC
>JANXPQ010000165.1 GCA_025357235.1 Betaproteobacteria bacterium | reverse complement strand
CCGAACGCTTCGTAATAGCCCTCCGGGTGGCCGGGCGGGATGCGGCTCGCGCGTTGCGCCGCGTCGCAGAGATACGGCTCGCCCCGCCGCAGGGTGCACACGGGCTGGCCCGGCTGCCTGTGGATCAGCGACTCGGGTTCGAGTTGCTTCCACTCGAGCGCGCCGCGCGTGCCGTAGATGCGGAAATTCGGGCCACCTTCCTCGCCCGCCATGACCTGCGACGCCGACAGGATGCCGCGTGCGCCGCCGCGAAGCCGCAGCAGGATGCTGATATCGTCATCGACCTTGCGGCCGTGCAGGCGGCCGAAGTCCGCGCACAATTCCTCGACCTCAAGTCCGGTGACCGTGTGCATCATGTGCTGGGCATGCGATCCGATGTCGGCCAGACAGCCCGCGGCGCCCGACTTCGACGGATCAGTGCGCCATGCCGCGCCTTTGTGGCCTTGCTGTTCGAGCGGTTGCAAAAGCCAGCCCTGCGGATAGTCGACGACAACCTTGATCAGGTCGCCCAGTTCGCCGCCAGCGACCATGTGGCGCGCCTGCTTCACCATCGGGTAACCGGTGTAGTTGTGGGTCAGCAGGAACACGATGCCACTTTTGTCCACCACGCGACACATTCTTTTCGCCTCTTCCAGCGACAATCCGATGGGCTTGTCGCAGGCGACGTGAATGCCGCATTCGGCAAAGGCCGCCGCCACCGGCACGTGCAAATGGTTGGGCGTAGCCACCGTGACGAAATCGATGCGTTCGCTTGCCGGCAGCTTCTGCTCCGCGTGCAGCATTTCCTCCCAACTGGCGTAGCCGCGCGCCAGGCCCCAGGCTTGCGCCGCGGCCCGCGCCCGCTCGGGGGTCGAAGCCAGCGCGCCCGCCACCAGATCCACGCGGCTGTCGAGCGCGGCCGCACGGCGGTGCAATCCGCCCGCCATGGCATCCAGCCCGCCGCCGACCATGCCCATCCTCAATCGCATTACTGGCCTTCTTCCTTCGGCAAGGGTTTGATCTTGGAAAATACCGAGAAGCCGATCAGGCCCGCGAGCGTGATCGTCACGCCATAGCGATGCAGCACCTCGACCCACGGCTGGCACAACGCGACGATGCCGAAGACCATGGTGTACATGGACAGCGGTTCCAGCACCCGTGCGCTTAGTTCTCGAAATGTCATGGCCGTGTCGTCATCTCTGGTTTACTTGCAGGTCCGAGGGCCGAGGGCCGAGTGGATTCCAATACTCGAACCTCGGCCCTCGTACCTCGTCCCTATTTTCTTATCGCCCCGAACGTGACACCCCTCAACAAATGCTTTCTTAGCAGGAACGTAAACACCGCCACCGGCACCAGGAACAGGAAAGTGCCGGCCGCAATGACGGTCCAATCGGTCAGGCCCGAGCCGAGCTGGGACGGAATATAGGGCGGGGCGGTCTGCGCGCGGCGATTGGTCATCATCAATGCAAAGGCGTACTCGTTCCACGCCGTGATGAAACAGAACACCGCGGTTGCCGCGATGCCTGTCGCCGCCTGCGGCAGAACGATCTTGAAGAACGCCTGCATGCGCGTGTAGCCGTCGACCAACGCCGCTTCTTCGTATTCGATCGGAATTTCGTCAATGAAACCCTTCATCAGCCAGACCGAGAACGACAGGTTGAATGCGGTATAGAGGACGATCAGCCCGATATGCGTGTCGACCAGGC
>JANXPQ010000159.1 GCA_025357235.1 Betaproteobacteria bacterium | reverse complement strand
ATGCAAATTGTCCATGCCAATCCCTACACCCCAGCCGCTGCGCGCCCTCTGGCGCGAACCGCAATGGAAGCCCACGGAGGTCTCGGGCGAAGCCGATGCCCTGCTCGCGAGCGGTGACATCGCCCGCACCCCGCTCGGCGGCATCCGGATCATCGATTAAGTGAGCATGTCAATGACTGGAAAGCTGGTGCAGCTGATGGTCGAGACTGACCTGGACTTGGCCGCGAGGAGACCCGCGCCGGCGGGTAGTTACGCAAGAACGGGACGCGCATGGATTATCTTCTCTTAGCCATTGCGGGCCTCATCGCATTCGGAGGGTCGCTGGCCGGCTGCTCGTCGCTGCGCGCCTTTTCGTTGCGCAACAACCTGCTCGATCATCCCAACGAGCGCAGCCTGCACACCGTGGCCGTTTCCAGGCTGGGCGGCGTTGCGATTGCGCTGGCCACCTGGGCTGCGGTGCTGGTGCACCACGCGCTACAGGGCAGCAGGCCCGGAAAGCTCGAATTCGCCTGGCTCATCACCTCCTTGCCCATCGCTCTCCTGGGATTGGTGGACGACCTGCGGCCTCTGCGCGCCGGCACCCGGCTCTTGCTCCAATTTGCCTGCGCCGCGCTCTTCTGCACATTGGCGGGGATCCCGCACGGGATCTCGTTGGTGGCTGATTCGACTCTCCTCCTGTGGCCAGCGCTTTCACTCTTGCTCTGGTCATTCTTCATTGTTGCCGTACTCAACATCTTCAACTTCATGGACGGCATGGACGGGCTGGCGGGAACTCAGGCGTTGGGCGCCGCGCTGGGTATCGGCGGCGCGTTTGCGCTATTGCACCAACCCTCGCTTGCCGCGCTCTGCGGTTTCATCGCCGCCGCGTCGGCCGGCTTTTTGTTCCATAACTTTCCACCCGCGAAGATCTTCATGGGCGACGCGGGCAGCACGTTCCTGGGCTTCTCCTTTGCCGCGTTGGCAGTGGTGGGGGCCGACCTGACGCCAGCGGTGCCTGCGCCGGTGTTCGCGCTCGCGCTCGCGCCATTCCTGCTCGACGGGACGCTCACGCTGTTGAGTCGCGCTGCTCGCGGCGAGCCGGTCTGGAAGGCCCACCGCTCACACCTTTACCAGCGTGCTGTCGCGGCGGGCCGCACGCACTATCAAGTGCTCATCGTATATGCCGTCTTCATCATGCTCAGTGCTGTCAGCGCGGTGCTGGCTTCGCGCTTCAACTCGCGACTAGTCGCTTTCAGCTGCCTTCTAAGCTTGTCTGCTTTTGGAACCGTCTTCGCCTGGGTCCGGCGGCTGGAACGTCTATTGCTTCAGGGCGCTTTCGCCCATCACAACAAGAGGGTTCTCGAACAGAAAACCCGTGCTACTGCAAGCGAGTTGACCAACGACGGCCCATTCTCCCTGCTTAATCGGAAGGCCGAGGGCGAATGATAGCGCGGAACCTCGAGCTGTTCGAAGCTGAGATCGTCCATGCCGTGCGCGCTCCCGACCGCAAATCAGGTCCGCACCGCGCTTTGACGGTAGTGACGGACGCTCCTGTGCGTGCCGCTCGTATCCCCGTTCGTATATCCGCGGAAGATACGGCGATGAATGATTTGCGAACGGAACGTCTGTCGGTTGTCGGTGTCCTCGTGATGGCTACAGCGGCATGGTGTGAGACGCGCCCAAGTCGAAAGCCTAAATTCAATCCGACGTCGCCCTCATCAGTATCGCCCCAGGGAAGTATCGAAAACCATCAGCCCGGCGTAAAGCCCACCGACAAGAAGCTTATCAAACTTGTCAGGGATAAGCCCAAGGCTGGATATCTTCGATCGCAGTGCACGGGCAGCGAATCAGAATTGGCCTACCGGTGAACGTCGTTTACAGGAAGAGTCCGAAGGGGTGGAGGGGAACTGGCGAGGGAAAAAATTGTATTACCGCGGCGCAATCCGAAACTGCGGTCCGCGGCGCGCTGTCGGCTACGGAAGAAGGCGTCGGCCTTTACATGGAGAAGCAGGCCTTCCGGACGGTGACGGCACCCTCAGCGGAGCGTCTTCATCGTATTTGCGAGCATTGGGGAATGCGCGCGGAGGCGCTCAGAGGTGAGCAAGCCCTTGCTCCAGTCCGTGAACCGCCAAATCCTGCGCGCGATGGCGACGGTCGTCCCCATCCTCATCCTGGGCAAGCTAGTGAGCGGGGCCAAGGACATCCTGGTCGCCGCTCGGTTCGGTGTTAGTGACGACGTCGACGCCTTCCTGATCGCGTTTTTGTTGCCGTCGTTCGTGATCAACCTGGTTTCCGGATCCTTCAATGCTGCGCTCGTTCCGGTGTACGTGCACCAGCGGGAACTCGACGGCGACGAGAGCGCCCACCAACTGCTGGCATCGACCACCATTTGCACAGTCGTAGTTCACGCGTTCGCCTCAGGTGTCTGCTTCTGGCCGCCCTGTCGCGCTTCCGCTGGTGGGCTCGCGGTTCTCCGCCTCCAAACTTGCGCTCGCGAGGCACCTCCTCTTACTGCTCACTCCCGCGCTGCTGTTCAATGGTCTCTTCCCGCTTTGGGGCGCGGTGCTGAACGCGCACGCCCGCTTCCTCCTGCGCGCGCTTGCTTCTCTGGCGATCGCGATCGGCCCCCTCGTCTTCGTCGCAGCCTTCGGGCTGACCTTTGGAATCAGCGCTCTCGCGCTCGGAGCCATCGCCGGGTTTGCACTCGAGGTAGCGATCCTCGGCGCCGGCGTCCGCGGTCTGGGAGTGCCGCTGTGGCCTCGCTGGCACGGCATGGACCCCCGTTTGCGCCAGGTTCTCGCCCAGTTCGCGCCGATGTTCATGGGATCCCTCGTCATGGGCTTGAACCCCATCGTCTACCAGTCCATGGCGGCGACGCTCACGCCCGGAAGCGTCGCCGCCATCGGATATGGGGGGAAGGCCGTAGCGATGATCCTGTCGCTCGGAGGGGTCGCGATCAGAACCGCCGTCCTCCCGCACTTCTCGACCATGGTCGCGAAGAATCATTGGGCCGGTATCCGCTCGACCATGCGCGTCTACAGCAGGCTAGTGTTCGGGCTCAGCCTTGCGGCCACCGCGCTCGGGGTCTTCTTCTCGCCGGAACTCGTTCACCTCGTGTTCCAGCACGGGAAGTTCACTTTGCAAGACGCACTACGAGAACCGCCTGAGCGTCAGTGTCACCTCGCGCATCGGATGCTTCCCTGCGCGCAGCACCAGCAGCATCACCCCGGCCAGCCGGCCCACGATGGCGGCGTCGGTGACGGCCAGGGACTCGATTTGTCAGCCAGTGGGGGGAAGCGACCCATCATACTTGAGATCGCCGCGAGTTCTGCGTAAGCATGCGCCCGCCCGACTAGCCCCTCCGACGCCGAGCTCTCAGAACTCATGTCGATCAATCGTTCCGCCCTGTCCGAGTTGCCCTCATCGGTTTTCGTTGCGCTGGTCGCATTGCTTCTCGCGCTCTTGAACTCGCACGCGGCCGGGGCGCAAACCCCAACTCCCGAGCAGATGGAGGAGGCGCGCCGCCTGCTCGAGTCAGGCGCCGCCGTTCCCCCGCAGGCGCAGGAGTATCTGGATTCGCATCCGGACTTGAAGCAACAACTCGGCGCGGGCTCGCAGCAGCAATCCTCCGACGACGGTGCCGGCAAGGCGCGAAGCCCGGGCAAGGCCGCAGGCACCCCGGCGAGGTCCTTCGAAACCGCCGCTCCAGCGGCGCCGGCTTACGATTGGAAAAAATCGAGCTACCTGTCGGCCCTCTTTGGAAAGAGGCTGTCCCCCCAGGAGCAAGCGCAGGTGGTCCACTTCGGCCACGAACTCTTCAACTCGCGCTCTGGCGGGGCCACCGTGCTCGAGGACATGCCCGTCTCTCCCTCCTACATCGTTGGGCCGGGCGACCAGATCATCGTCAGGACCTGGGGACGCCTCGAAGGCACGAATCGCATGACCGTCGACCGCGACGGCCGGATCTTCTATCCGAAGATTGGTTCCCTCAACGTCGCGGGAAAGACTTTCCAGGAACTGCGCGGCATCCTCCAGCAGAAGGTCGGGAAGATCGCCGAGGTGAAGTTCGAGGTGTCGCTGGGCGAGCTGAAGGCCAGCCGCGTCTCGGTGGTGGGCGAGGTGCACGCGCCCGGTTGGTACAACGTCAGCTCGCTGCACACCGCGCTTCAGGTGCTTTATCTGGCGGGCGGTGTAAGGGACATCGGCTCGATGCGCGAGATCGAGCTGCGGCGGGGCGGCAAGCTGGCCCGGCGCATCGATCTTTACGATCTCCTCTTGCACGGAGACACCCGGAGCGATCTGCAGCTCCTGCAGGGCGATACCATCTTCGTACCGGTCGCGGGCAGGATCATCGCAGTCGTCGGCGACGTCCGCCGACCCGCGATTTACGAGCTCGCCGAAGAGAAGACGCTCGAAGCGGCGGTGCTCCTGGGCGGAGGATTCGCTCCGTCGGCATCCACGCGACGCGTGCAGGTGGAGCGGCTCGACGCGCACCAGAGCAGCCTTGTCCTAGACATCGACACCAGTAACCTGACCAAGGGACCCGAGGCCTTTGCGCTCGCCGACGGCGACGTGGTGCGCGTGTTTCCCATCGTCGACGCCGACGCCAACGTCCTGACCGTCGAGGGCAACGTGCACCGGCCAGGCCGCTACGAGGTAAAGCCCGGCCTGTCCGTGGGCGGCTTGTTCCCGGACGCTGCGGCCTTCCTCCCCGAGACGTGGTTCGAATACGCGCTCCTCACGCGCCTGGTCCCTCCCGACCTCCACAAGCAGCTCATCTCGGTCAACTTGCGCGAGATCGTCCTCGAGAAGAAGCCCGGCGCCGACGTGGCCCTGCGCGGGCGCGACACGCTCAAGGTGTTTCCGCGGTCAGCTTTCAAGGACCGGCATCGCGTCACCATTTCGGGTGAGATCCGCATGTCGGCCCCTCCGCCCGAGGTCAAGCAGGAAGCAGCGCGGCCCGAGAGCGAATTGGTCGATGCCCGCCACGGGAAGACGGCGGCGCCCGCAGTCGGGAAACTCCCGCGGGCCCAGGAGCAGAGGACCGATACAGCCCTGGTGCAACAGTATGAAAAGCTTGCCAGCAAGGACCCGGGAGAGAAGCAGGTCGCGGACAAGCTCGTGGCGGAAAAGCAGGTCGAAGAAAAGAAGGCTGAGGCCGCGGAGCAGAAGGCGCCAGCCGCCGACGTGCTCAGCTTCGACATCGCCGACGGGACGCGGCTGTCCGATCTGGTCACGTTGGCCGGCGGCTTGTCCCGCAACGCGCTGCTCTCGCGCGCAGAGCTCGTGCGCGTGGACGAGAGCCGCAACTTCCACACGCTCTACGTCGACCTGGCAAAGGCCATGGCCGGCGACGCGGAAGCGAACGTGGTCCTGCAGGACGAAGACCGCGTGCGCATCCATTCCATCTGGGAGACCAAGCTGCGGCAGACGGTCAGCATCGCGGGCGAGGTGAACGACGCGGGTGAATACCAGCTCACCGAAGGCATGCGGCTCGCGGACCTGATCTTCAAAGGTGGAGGCCTCAAGGAGAGCGCATTCGCCGCGCAGGCCGAGCTGGTGCGCCGGCAGATCGCCCCCGGCGGTGAGATCCTCCGGACCGAAACGCGCGTGGTCCCTCTCGCCAAGGCACTCGAAGGAGACGCCGAGGCCAACCTGGAGTTGCAGGCGTATGACCTGCTGGTCATCCGGCCGATCCCCGACTACAGCGCGCGCATTCAAATCACGCTTGCCGGAGAGGTGCGGTTCCCCGGGGTGTATGTGGTCCCGAAGGGCGAGCGCCTGGCCGCCGTGATCGCGCGGGCGGGAGGCTTCGCGAGTGAGGCGTATCTGAACGCCGCGCGGTTCACGCGCGAATCGACCAGGTTGGAACAGCAGGCCGCGATCGACCGCCTCACCGAAGAGTTGCAAATGTCCGTGATCCAGAAGGAGCAAGAGGGCAGGGCTTCGCTCGACAAGGAGGACCTCGAGTTCAACCAGGCGACCCTCGCCGCGAGGCGCGATCTCGTCGCACAGCTCCGTACGGTCAAAGCAAACGGGCGTGTGATCATCGCGCTGCCTGACAAGGGCAAGATCGAGGGCAGCAATGCGAACATCCTGCTGGAGAATGGCGACCGGCTCGAAGTGCCCAAGAAGATGAACGTGGTCAACGTCGTGGGACGTGTTTACAACCCCACCGGCGTCGTCTTCAACCCCAACGACGCGGAGGCGGGCTATTACCTCGCCAAGGTTGGTGGCCCCATGGAAGGTGCCGACACAGACCATATCTTTATCCTGCGCGCGGACGGTACGGTCGCTGCTGGCGAAGGATTCTTCGGCCGCAAAGTCGGATCGGTCGCCCTCAAGCCAGGCGACTCGATCATCGTTCCCCAGCAGCTGCAACAGTCGCGATGGCTGAAGGACGTGCGCGACATCACGCAAATTCTCTTCCAGATCGCTGTCACGAGCGCCGTCATTTTGAGACTGTAACCGCCCTTCTCGTAATGAGGTCGAGTGGAAATTCCCACTGATACCGCTGTTTCGGAAGAGCCGCTTCCGAGCGTTGCTGAGCTGCTCGCCGTCGTGGTGGCGGCGCGCTGGAAGATTCTTCTGCCTTCGCTCGCGCTGGGCGTGCTCACGTTGCTGGTGATGTTGGGTCAGCCAAACCACTACCGGGCTCTTTCGGTAATTTCCCCGACAGGAGAAGAAGGCAAGCAAGGGTTCGCGCTGGGCGCGATTGCCAGTAACTTTGGCATCCAACTAGGTGGCCCGTCGAAGATCGAAGATCTTGAAGCGCTTTTTACCAGCAACGACATCACTGCCCAGGTGTTTGCAAAGCACGACATCTGGCAATACGTGTCGGGGGACGCTTATGATCCAGCGACGCACAATCTCCGTACCGGCCTCCTCGCGAGCTTGAGCGGACGCCCTCCCGGGCCCCTTGGTGACTGGGACGCTATTCACGCGGCAGAACGCGCTTTGCGCATTTCGGTCAATAAGAAGGCAGGCACGCTCACCGTGTCGTTTGAGTCGCTCTCTGCAGCAGGATCGGCTCAAATCGTAAATTTCTACCTCGAAGAAGGGAAGAACCGTCTCCAAAGCGAGGCGTTCAGCCGAGCCCATCAAAACAAAAAGTTCCTCGAGCAACAGATTGCAGATACGGCGGACGCGCTGACGCGAGACCGCCTGTTTGCTTTGCTGGGCCAGCAGCTCGAAAGCGAGATGATGGCGCGCAACCGCGAACAATTCGGATTCAAGACGGTCGACTCCGCCCGCGTCCCCGATCGGAAGTCGGGTCCGCATCGCGCGCTGAGCGCCGCCGCGGTAACAGTCGTGTGCGCGGCAGCGTTAGCTTTCTTCTTTTATTCTCGCAGGCGGGGATGAGGTCCATCACCATGTCCGTTTACCGGGCCTCCCTGCTTGCGCTTTTTGTTACGATGTCCTGTCAGCACAGAGGGGCCACCGTGGTCCCAGCGGCGAATGCGCCTGCCAGCCCTGCGGACACATCGCGGGCTGACGGGGGTAATGTCCCCCTGTCGAAGGCACCGCCTACCAAGAAGCTGATCGAATTCGGATGGGACGCGCCGAGCGCCGCGTATGTGCATTCGCACGCACAGGTTGTCGCGCAATCGGTTTTCGATGGGCTTGTGTTTCACGTGAATCTTGCAACCGCCGCCTCGGAATCCCTTGCAGGCCGGGCCTTCGGCTCCCGTACCTTCACGCGGGGTGATCTAGAACCGGACATGCAGGAGTTGACCGCGGGAAAGGTCGCCAAGCTCGCCAATAGCTTTCTTAGCCTCAATCTCATGCCTGGCGATGTCGACTGGTTCGACAGTTTTGCAGGCGTCTCTGCCAATTTTGAGCTGACGGCCCGGGCTGCGCATGACGCCGGCCTCCGGGGTATTCTTTTCGATATAGAAGCCTATGGCAAAAGCGAGCCTTTCAACTTCCCAAAACAACGCGATGCTGCGGCGCGGGGCTTCGCCGCCTACAGCGCCCAAGCTCGAATTCGTGGGCAGGAGCTGATCAAGGCCTTCGAGAAGGGCTATAAGGGGTTGACGATCTTCCTGCCTTATGGATTCAGCCTTCCTTATCAGTCGTTGAAGCGCGGTTGGTGCCAAGCGCTCAGTGAATGCCCGCAGGGGCTGCTGAAACCATTTCTCGAAGGGATGCTCGAAGCCGCGACTGGTTCGACCCACTTTATCGAGGGCGACGAGTTTGCGTACGGTCTCCGCGATCCGGCCGAATTTGAAAGTGCTGCGCGCGCGCTCCGGACCGATCTGCCCGGTTTTTCGGACAATACAGCCATCTATCGGCGGCGCTTCAGCGTCGCCCTGCCCATCTGGATCGACTACCAGGCCAAGGGCGAGCGCTGGAGCGAGACGGACGAGTCTGGAAACTATTATTCAGCAGCGCAACTCGAGGCCGCGGTTCGCGGCGCCCTCGCGGCCACCGATGAATTCGTGTGGGTCTACGCCCAGAAGCCACACTTCTGGACGAAGGATGGAGCGGTTCTGGGAGCTCACCCGGCCTATGGCAGAGCCTTGGGCGAAGCGCGCGGTGGCCCTTCACGGTGAACAAGATCCCGCTCAAGTCGGTGAATCGTCGCATTCTCGGCGCGATGGTCACGGTCACCCCTATCCTCCTCTTGGGAAAGGTCGTGAGCGGGTCAAAGGACATCTTAGTAGCCGCTAGGTTTGGGGTCGGCGACGAGGTGGACGCGTTCTTGGTCGCATTCCTCCTGCCGTCATTCATCATCAATCTCGTCTCCGGGTCCTTCAACGCGGCACTCATTCCCGTCTATGTGCACGAGCGCGAGTCCAGAGGTGACAAGAGCGCGTACGAAGTACTCTCCTCGACGACGATTTGCACTCTCGCAAGTCTCGCGCTTGCTTCCGGACTGCTGATCCTCGCTGCGCCTTTTGCGCTGCCGCTCGTGGCTTCGCGCTTCTCCGCCTCGAAGCTTGCCCTCGCGAGTCATCTCCTTCTGCTGCTCATTCCCGCGCTGGTGCTCAACGGGCTCTCCACGCTCTGGGGCGCGGTGCTGAACGCGCACGATCGGTTCCTCGTGCGCGCGCTCGCCTCGCTCGCCATCGGGATCGGCCCTCTCATCTGCGTCGCGGCGTTCGGACTGTCTTGGGGAATCAGCGCCCTCGCGCTAGGGACCGTAGCCGGGTTCGCTCTCGAGGCGGCGATTGTCGGTGCCGGCGTCCGTGCCTTGGGAGTGCCCCTCTGGCCCCAGTGGCACCGATTTGACGAGCGCCTGCGACGGGTACTGACGCAGTTCGCGCCGATGTTCATGGGATCTCTCGTCATGGGTCTGAACCCAATCGTCGATCAGTCGATGGCTGCGGCGCTCTCGCCAGGAAGTGTCGCGGCCATCGGTTACGGCGGTAAGGCGGTCGCAGTGATACTTTCGCTCGGTGCAGTAGCGATTAGCACGGCGGTGCTTCCTCACTTCTCGACCATGGTCGCCAGGAACCAATGGGCCGGCATCCGCTCGACGATGCGGGTGTATAGCGGTCTCGTGTTTGGACTCAGCCTCGCGGCAACCGGCCTCGGAGTCTTCTTTTCGCCGCAACTCGTCCAGCTGGTGTTCCAGCATGGAAGGTTCACGCCCCAGGACGCGCGGCTCGTCTCGTCAATTCAGGCGTTTTATCTCCTTCAGCTTCCGTTCCATCTGACCAGCCTGCTCTTCGTGCGTCTGATCAGTGCAATGGGCAGAAATCAGGTGCTGATGTGGATCAGTGTGCTCAACGTGATCACGAATACCGCTGGCAACTACGCCTTTGCGCACTACCTTGGTGTGCCTGGCATCGCGCTCTCGACGTCGCTGGTGTTTGTGCTCTCGTCGCTCGCGTCCGGCACATATGTCGCATTGCAAATCACGCGAGCCTGTCATGACATTCAGAACCACGTGGCGAGCGGCCCGTGACGGTGCCCCGCCGGCTGACACTTGTCATATCGTCACTGGGGCCGGGCGGTGCCGAACGGGTGCTGACGACCATCGCGAACAGTTGGGTGCAGAAAGGGGCCGAGGTCACGCTGATCAGCCTCGCGCCACTCGGAGCTGATTTCTACCCAATCGACCCGCGTATATCTCGAGTGGGCCTTGATCTCCTCTCCCCTTCAAGGGGCCCGATGTCTGCGGCGGCCGCCAATCTCCGTCGTGCTCAGGCGCTGCGCGGCGCGGTCCTCGCGTCCAGGCCCGATGTGATCATCAGTTTTGGCGACCGCACCAATCTGTTGACGCTGATATCCACCCTGCGTTTGCCCATCCCGGTCATCGTTTGTGAGCGGTCCGATCCGCGGTCCCAGCGGTTGGGGTGGCTGCCGGAGCAACTTCGGCGGAGCCTCTATCCCAAAGCCTCGGCGCTGGTCGTGCAGACCGAGGTGCTTCGGGCTTGGGCCGTCGAGATTAGCGGGACGAAAGCGGTTCACGTCGTCCCCAACCCGCTGTCCTTCGTCGAGCAGGATGCCCACGCTCCCGACGCGCGAGAGCAGACTCTTCTCTCCGTCGGACGTCTGACCCCAGAGAAGGGCCACGACCTGCTTCTGCGCTCATTCGCACGCGTCTATCCACGCCACCGGGGGTGGCGCCTGCGCATCGTCGGCGACGGACCGTCGCGCTCGCTCCTCAAGAGCCTCGCTGAGGAGCTGGGGATCTCGTCCGCAGTGGATTGGACACCGCTTGAGCGCAATCTGGCGCCGCTATTACGGAGCGCGGGGTTGTTCGTCCTGCCGTCCCGCTACGAGGGGTTCCCCAACGCCTTGCTGGAAGCCATGGCTCACGGCGTGCCGGTCGCGGCCTTCGACTGCCCGAGTGGACCGGGCGAAATCGTCACCGACGGTGTCGACGGGTTGCTTGCCCCGCCAGGGGACGTGGGGGCGCTCGCAGCCGCAATCGAAAGGTTGATCGGTGATGGTCGGCTCCGGGCCCGGTTGGGCGACGCTGCTTCTCGTAGCGTCGTGTCCAGGTTCAACCTTGCTACCGTCATGCAGCGCTGGGAGGGCGTGTTGGCCGGCGCTTTGGAAAAAGGGCAGACCGCGTGAAGATTGCCTTCCTGATCCGGTCGCTCGCCGTAGGAGGTGCCGAGCGGCAGCTCGTCCAGCTCGCGATTCGAGGGGCCGCCCAAGGCCACGAAATCAGCGTGATTTCATTGTACCCGGGTGGTGCTTTTGCCGGCGAATTGAGAGACAACGGCGTCCGGATGCTGACGATGGAGAAGAGGGCTCGCTGGGACCTCGTGCGACCGTTGTCGCGCCTCCTTTACATTCTCCGGGAGGAGCGCCCCGATATCCTGCATTCGTACATGCCTCCCGCGAATCTGTTGGCCACCTTGGCAGGATGGGTACTCCCGCAACTAAAGGTCGTTTGGGGCATCCGGGCCTCGAACCTCGACCTCTCGAGATTCGATCAATTCTCGAATCTTACCCATATCGTTGAGCGGCGCATATCCTTCACACCGCGCCTGATCATCATCAACTCCCACGCTGGCCGTGAACATGTGATTCGCAATGGATTTCCAGCAGGGAAGTGCGTGGTAGTGCCAAACGGGATCGACAGCGTGCGGTTCCAGTTCAACCAAGTGCTCCGGAGCAATGTGCGGCAGGAGTGGGGCGTGACTCCCGAGGAAATTCTTGTCGGACTCATTGGGCGCATCGACCCGAGCAAGGGACACGAGACTTTTCTGGCGAGCGCAGCGCGGCTCGCACAGGCACGGCCGAACCTGCGATTCGTCTGCGTCGGTCAGAAGGTCGGCCTTCACGGCGCCCAGATGGAGGCACTCGGTGCGTCCCTTGGACTTGGTCATCGGTTGATTTGGGCCGGCGAGCGAAGTGATATGGTCGCCGTTCATAGCGCCTTGGACGTCCTGTGTTCCGCGTCCCCCAGCGAAGGCTTTTCGAACGTGATTGGCGAAGCGATGGCGTGCGGGACCGTTTGTGTGGTCACGAACGTTGGGGATTCGGCTTGGATAGTCGGACTTCTCGGAATCGTTTCGGCAGGGCTCGATGTCGAGTCTTTGAGCGCGGCTTTGGTCGCGGGGCTCCATATGGTGCCCCGCAAGGAACAGGAGGCCCGGGCGCGGCGGCAGCGCGTGATTGAACTCTTCTCTCCGGATCGACTGGCGCACGCGACGTTTGAGCATCTCCAGCGCGTTACCGCGGGTGGTGCCTTTTGACGATGGCGCTCGCCCTGGCCGCTCGGAGTCAAAGACCCCACGGAGTCGGGCGTCTCGTCCAATGGGGCTGCAACGTGCTTGTCGGGATGTTCCTGGTGTTCTTCCTGATAAAAGCCGACGCCTTTTTGTTCGGACATGGCTTGATGACCCTGCGACCCGCTGCCATCTTCGCGGTCGGCGCGGGCGTCCTCGCTTTCTTCTCTGTCACGCTGGGAGAAGGTCTCAAAGTTCTCCGGCGCAGCGGACCCGTTCTCATTCCCTTCATCGCCATGTTTGTATGGGGGGTCCTCAACTACCTGGTGAACGAACTTGCGTCGGCCGCGAGCATTGGGTTGCTAGGCTCGGACTTGGTCGTGTGGGTATTCTCTCTGATCCTGGTGGGCTTGCCAATCTTCCCTCGTGCATGGCGCTTGTTTGTCCTGATTGCATTGCTGGTCACGACCGCGACGCTAGTCATCGATGCCATTGCGCCGGGGACGTTGTCTATCCTGGAGTCCCGGGCCGCCGGTTTCGCAGAGAACCCGAACGCAGCAGGCTTGCTTGCCGTAGTCTTCGCAACAAGCGCCCTGACCTGGGAGCGCAAGCACGTTGGCTTCCTAGATGCTTTCGCACTCGTCCTCTGCGCGACTTGCGAGGTTCTCGCCCAGACTCGTGCCGGATTGTTGTCGCTGTTGGTCCTGCTGATCGTCTATTTGCGTGGTCGGATAAAACTACCGTCCGTCCGCAACTTCCTGGTGCTGGGGCTCGTCCCGGCGCTCCTGGTGGGGACCCTTGCGATCCTCGGCGGCGTTCCAGGGCTTGAATTCGAATGGCGGTCGGACATCGCGCTTACCGGGGATCAAGGGGGAGAGTCTAATTCGAACCAGGAACGGGTGGCCGCAATCGAAGATTCGATTCGCCTGATCAGCGAGCGACCTGTCGTGGGATGGGGCACGGGCTACTCGATCGAGCATATGAACGTCGGACCCCACAACATGTACCTTGCCAGATGGGTCGACAACGGCCTGCCAGGAGTGTTGGCCTACCTCTGGCTTATGCTCGCTTTGCTCAGGCACGCCTATCGAACCGGGAGCAGCGAAGGCATGATGCTCGCCGGGCTTTTGCTCTTGAATAGCTTCTTCAGTCATAACCTGCTCGAGGAACGCACGGTTTGGCTGTTGTTGGGGCACGCCGCGGGCTCGGCTACGCAGGCGCCTCTAGCGCGACGTGCCGCTCGATGACCGGAACCCCGGCGCCGCTGACGTGGAGGTCGCACAAATGTGCGGAATAGCAGGACTCATCGACAGCAGCCCGCGGAGCTCGTCGCAAGGCTTGCGGGACTCCGTAGGCCGGATGATCGCAACTCTGGCCAATCGAGGTCCAGATGCGGGAGGTACCTGGGTCGACGATTCCAAACGCGTCGCGCTTGGCCATCGCCGCCTGTCGATCCTCGACCTGTCCGCCGCTGGAGCGCAGCCAATGACGTCGCGCTCGAAACGTCTGGTCATCACTTTCAACGGGGAAATTTATAACTATGACGAACTGAAGAAAGAGCTTCCCCTCGGGACCGAACTCCGCGGACACTCGGACACCGAAGTGATGTTGGAGTTGATGGCCGCCATCGGCGTAGGAGCGGCGACTAGACGCCTCAATGGCATGTTCGCCTTCGCGGTCTGGGATGCGGCTGAGCAGGTGCTTCATCTTGCGCGCGATCGGATGGGCGAGAAGCCGCTTTATTATGGCTGGTTAGAGGGCGTATTCCTGTTTGGTTCCGAGTTGAGAGCGCTGCGAGCATTCCCTGGTTTTAGAGCGTCAGTGGACAGGAAGGCACTTGCTCTGTATATGCACCATGGCTACGTCCCCGGGCCACGCTCGATTTTCGCCAACATTCACAAATTACCTCCGGGCAGCATGCTGACTGTGTCGACCCGAGCGCCCGGGTCGAGCCCGGTGACGCGATATTGGTCGGCGCGCCAGGCGTTTGAGCAAGGCGTAGCTGACCCCCTGAAGCAGGACATGGAAACCACGACCGAGCAGCTTGATCATCTCCTGCGCGACGCGGTGCGCATCCGCATGCAAGCTGACGTTCCGCTCGGAGCCTTTCTCTCCGGCGGAGTGGATTCCTCTGCGATCGTGGCCCTGATGCAGGCCCAATCGACCCGGCCGACAAAGACGTTCACCATCGGCTTCGAGTCGAAGGAACACGACGAATCCGAATATGCGCGCGCGGTCGCGCGGCACCTAGGAACCGAGCACACTGAGTTACTGGTGACGGGCCGGGACGCGCTTGCCGTCGTACCATTGCTCCCACAAATGTACGATGAGCCGTTTGCCGACTCATCCCAGATTCCGACTCACCTCGTCTCCAAGCTCGCCAGGCAGCATGTCATCGTCAGCCTCTCTGGCGATGGTGGAGACGAACTGTTTGGCGGCTATACGCGCTACGCTTGGGGTAAGAAAATCTGGGACCGGATCCATTGGCTGCCACGGACCTTGAGGATCGCCGCTGGGCGCATCCTCGGGTCGATCCCTCAAGCAGCGATCGACGCAGCAGACAAGACTACTGCCGGGCGCATTTCTAAGGCGCTTTCGATCAAGAACCTCGGCCACAAGGTCAAGAAGCTCGGTTCCTTGCTGGAGGCGGACACATTCGACAGTCTCTATTTGCAGCTTGTCTCGCAGTGGTCCGAGTCTCCGGTGCTTGGAACTTTGCGGACGGCCAGGACCTGGGACCTAGCCGAAAAAAGCCAAGCGACGCCTGATCCCCACGACCAGATGATGCTGTTGGATATGATCACCTATCTGCCTGACGACATTCTTACGAAGGTGGACCGGGCTTCAATGGCGGTCAGCCTCGAGTCGAGGGCCCCGCTCCTGGATCACCGGATCGTCGAGTTCGCGTGGCGCTTGCCGTCCGACCAGAAGATACACAACGGAGTGACCAAGGCCCCCTTGCGTGGGGTCCTCGACCGCTATGTGCCCAAGAAACTCATCGATCGGCCTAAGATGGGTTTTGGTGTCCCGATCGGGGCGTGGCTTCGGGGGCCGCTGCAGGGATGGGCTCAAGACCTCCTCACCGAGGATGCATTGCGCCGCGATGGGTTCCTGGACCCACAGCCGATTCGTATAAGGCTCGAACAGCACCTGGCTGGAACAGCCAATCATGATTCCGAGCTTTGGACCGTCCTGATGTTCCAAGCGTGGTTGCATCACTAATATGAAGCAATCAGCTTGAGCTACCGTGATAGACCCGCGCAGTAATCAAAAATCACTGGCCGCAAGTGTGACACCAGAGAAATCGAGAGGCGGTTCCGCTTCGGCAGTCCAGGTTGTTGCGAAAAAAGGTAATCGCCGCCTGAGCGGAAGCCTCCATGGGCTGTGAGTCGAGCCGTCAGCCGGTTGAGCTGCCTCCGGGTACATGATCAGGGTAGGCTTCGTCACGGTACTGAAGACCGGCTTCGGGAGGCTCGGCGTTGCGGACCAGTGAACAGCGAGGCGCAGTGGCCCTTTGAACGGCCGAGTGACGTATATCGCGATCGGGCCTTGTTTCGACGAAACGCATGTCAATGAGTACTTGCGGGCCGGAGCCTGCAGGTACCTCCAGTAGATGAAATCTGGATCGTGGCGGACGCGCACGATTCCATCATTGGTGGGAAGTTTCCATATCGAAGGGGGAAGCGAGAGCAGCGACGGCTTGTCGGCAAGCGGCGCGAGCGCGTAGCCGCCCAAGGGATTTCGAAGGGGCGCAAGGTAGGGAGCCAGCGGTGGGCGGAAATGCATGTGCTGGCGGGTCCATCCCGGCGTTGACGGCGTATTCGGGTGGCCAATGAGCCATACGTTTGAATCGGCGAGCACTTGCTTTGCGTGGCTGATCATCTTCGCGAACAAGCTCTTGCCGCGGTGAGCGGGGTGCGAGAGGACATGGATCGCATAGCAAGCGTCCTGGACTCGGTCGTTGACCGCCAGTCTCACCGGGATGAGCGCAATCATGCCCATCCAGGATGCACCTTCAGTCGCTGAGACGACCTTGGCTGGCCCGGCCGGGTTCTTGAGGTAAAGCCACGCGAGATAGTCGGTCCGCAGGGCCGGGTGATCTTTCGCATAGTGGCTGGCGCCTAATTGGATGATGTTAGGGAGAAGGTCTCGAGTGGCCGGACCGATTCCGATCGCAGGTTCCATTCCGGGCTCCTGTGGCTGGGGTCTCGCGCTCGACATCAAGTGTCGAGAAGCAACGAATCGAGTGTTTGTGTCATGTTCGACAGGGAATACCGCTCTTTTACGAGAAGACGATTCGATCGACCCATCCGGGCGGCTGCATCGACGGAGAGACTCAGACCGTTGAGCAACGCCACGGACAAGGAGGGTGCGTTGCCCGGCAAGGCTAGCAGCGATTGATCAATCTCAAGTTCCCCGACGCCGCCGGTGTTGGTCGCAACACAAGGAAGTGCAGAGGCCATGGCTTCCACCAAGGAATTCGGGAATGATTCGCTGACTGAGGAAAGTACGAAAAGGTCGAGGGCCTGCAGAAGTCCTGGAACGTCAGATCGTTTTCCAAGAAGTCTCAGCCGTTCGCCCGGTAGCGCGCGCGTCGCCATTCGCAAGAAGTCTGCGTTGGAATGTGTCACGTGAGCGCCCACGCCCAGCAGGTAAAGCCGCCTGAATACAGACTCCGGCAGCTGCGATTGTAAGGATTCGAGTGCACGGAAGAGGATGTCATAGCCTTTCTCTGGCACCCACCTCCCGATACAGCCCAGGACTATGGCGTCATGAGGGAAGCCCAACTCGCCGCGGATCCGCGCACGCGCGACCGGAGCGGATCGATAAAGTTCCGTGTCCAAGCCATTCGCGATGAGTTTCCAGCCGGTCTTCCGGAAGCCTATCGCCACATGGGCCTCCATGGAGGCCAGGGAATTGGTTGCAAGCGTTGCCTGGGACCGGCGCGACAGGAGCGCGAGCGTTTTTTGAATGGCTTTGTTCCACGGCCGCACCCCGCGCGCATTGGGAAGACTTCTGATGTGCCAAACCTGTTTTGCCGTCTTCGAGAGGAGCGGGGACAGCAGGCAGGACAGCAGGCTGGGATGGTAGAGCCAAGCCGAGATCACGTCTGGCTTGAGTACCTTCAGAACTTTCCATAGCGCCCAGATCGTCCGCGAAGAGGAAGAGCCTGATCTCTGATGCAGCTCTATAACCGGAAATCCCGCCTCGACGATCTGCGCTCCGATCGTGTCACCAACGCCGGCGCTTCGCAGGACGACCACAGAGTGCCTTCGATTGCCTGCCCGGCTCGTCTTCAAATATCGGAGGAGAGTTGATTCGGTTCCACCGAATCCGTTCAGGTCGCCAACGATGTGAACGACCCTTGATTGGGTCACGCTGGTGCGAAAACAGTCGAAGTGGTCCGCTGCCCTGAATCCTGCGCAAGCAGGTCAGCGGCTTGGGTCATCGTCATCGATGTCATCCCGTATCGGTCGTTCAACGCTTGGTAATGCCCGATGACGGTTTCAAGATTGCGAATGTTTTCATCAAGATGGCGACCGAAATTGTGGGGATGCCACCAAAGATGGTATCCCCGTCCTTCCTCGGCGGCGCGGGTCATCGAAGTCAGGATGCGATTCAGCCGGAGCGGCTCCAGGGCTTGCGCCAAAACACTGTAGGGGCGGAAGAATCGGCTGGCAGCGACATTAGTCAGCCCGGAGGGCGTCCGGGTAGGCACCACCGTCTGGTGGCCCGACAGGTTGATGTAGGCGTCGAGCAGTCTGCCCGCGCGCCCGGCAAAACGTTTCTCGAATGCAGGGCGGGACCGGTAGAGATGGTGATCGGGGTTGCCTCGAAAGCAGGTCAGACCAGCTTCGGCTGCAACGGACAAAGCCCACTCGCAGTATTGATTTCGTGGAAACACAATGCTCGTCGGTGTCACGCCGAGGCGTGCTAGTGCCGCTTGGGATGCGCCGATGTCCGCCATCAGAGAGGCTCGGTCGGCGCCCGCCTCGAGGCAATAGTAATGACCGAACGTATGCGTGCCGATCTCCATCCCGGGGGCGTCCTGAATCTGGCGCAAAAGGCTGTAGCCGAAGTGATACGGATCCGATGTTTCGTCGGCTCCCACTTCTGACAGCGTTGCATACGGGTCGAGGCTGCGATTTGAGTACGCTGGCCGGCGCTCTGGGACAAACTGCATCATCTCTCGCTTGGTCGAGAACGCGAGCAGGCCAAGTGCCGCGATCGTGGCGCTCAGGTTCTCCCGGCGGAAGACTTCCAGCATTTTGGGAATGGCTTCGCGCACCCCCAAAATGTTTGGTCCGTACTCGGATAGGGCGCGGTTGTCGCGTACGCCCCAGTTGAGTTCTAAGTCGAGGGAGATGACTAGGAAAGGATAGGCCACGGAATCGTCACCTCTACGGATGGCGGAATTGAAAAATGAGCTTCAGTGCGACACCGGCGCCGATTCGAGATTCATGATGCTGGCATGCGTCACCTTGGGCGGAAGGTCAAGACCCGGCACTTGAGGCGGCATGCAAGCGCAACGACCAGAGGGGCACTCTCGTGGCGGCAAGGCTGGTGAACTGCGAGCGGGCGCTCTCTTCTCTCTGTTGCGCACGAGGGCTATCTCGAAGAGACTCCAGCCCGAACTGGCAGCACGGCTGCGCGCAAGACGCGTCTTCGTCGACGGCGCGTCGGCTGGCCTTCCGCGGCCGGGCCTGTAGATCACCACTGGAGCCCGAACCATGACGCGATTCGCAGAGGTCGAGCGGGAGTTGAGAACGTCCCCTCGCCGGTTCCTGGTCACAGGAGGTGGGGGCTTCATCGGCAGCCACCTGGTGGAGCGGCTGCTCGCCCTAGGTCAGGAGGTGGTCGCGCTCGACTCGTTCATCACCGGCAAGCGGGAGAATCTCCAGCAGGTCCTCGCGGCGGCGTCGCCGGAGGCCCGTGCGCGCTACCGGCTGCTGGAGAGCGACCTCCGGGACCCTGCTGCAAGTGTCGAAGCCTGCAAAGGCGTCGAGGTGGTGCTGCACCAGGCGGCTCTGGGGTCTGTTCCCCGGTCGCTCAAGGATCCGCTTGCTTCTCATCTAGCCAACGTGGACGGCACGCTGCACCTGCTGCTCGCTGCGCGCGATGCCGGGGTGCGGCGCGTCGTCTACGCGAGCAGCAGCTCCGTCTACGGCGACAGCGCCGAACTGCCCAAGCGAGAAGAGCGGATCGGTCGAGCCCTGTCTCCCTACGCACTCACCAAGCGCATCGACGAGCTCTATGCCCAGCTATTCGGCGATTGCTACGGGCTGGAATCGATCGGCCTGCGCTACTTCAACGTCTTCGGCCGGCGGCAGGATCCCGAGGGTGCCTACGCGGCGGTACTTCCGCGCTGGATCTCCGCGCTCCTCGGTGGCAAGCCGGTGGCCATTTATGGGGACGGCGAGACGAGCCGTGACTTCTGCTACATCGACAACGTGGTGCAGGCGAATCTGCTGGCTGCGCTCGCCCCGCCTGGTTCGGAGGCGGTGAAGCAGGTCTACAACGTTGCCGTCGGGGAACGGACCACGCTGCGCGAGCTCTTTTGTCTTGTGCGTGCCGAGCTCGCCCGCTTCGATCCCGCGGTGCTGCAATGCGAGCCTGATCTCCAGCCATTCCGCGCGGGTGACATCCGCCACTCGCTCGCGGATATCGACAAGGCAGGGCGGCTGCTGGGATACCAGCCGGAATGGCGGGTCGCCCAAGGGCTCGCCGCCACCATGCCTTGGTATGTAGAGAGGGCGCGCGCCCAGCGTTAATCATGGCCTCCAGAACGATCTTGTTCCTGGTCACCGAAGATTGGTACTTCGCCTCGCACAGGCTTCCTCTGGCGACCGCTGCCTTGAGTGCGGGCTATCGAGTCATTGTGGCGACGAGGGTTCAACGCCACGAGGCGGTGCTGCGCAAGGCTGGCTGCGAGGTCATTCACCTGCGCTGGCGCCGGTCCGGGGACGGGGCCCTGGATCACGCCCGAGCCATCGCTTCGCTGATCGCGCTGTACCGGAAGGTGCGGCCTGACCTGGTTCATCACGTTGCGCTGAAGCCCGTGGTGTTCGGGTCGCTCGCCGCGCGTGCTGCGGGCATCAAGGCCGTCGTGAATGCGGTCGCCGGGATGGGAAACCTGGGTGGGGCTAGCGGATGGGCAGCGAAGGTCCTGCGCGGGGGCTTGAACCTCGCGCTGCGTTCGGTCCTGGACGGGGAGGGCACCCGGGTCATTTTCCAGAACCCTGACGACCGGGAAGAGTTCGTCCGGGCCGGCCTCGTCAAGCCGTCGCGGACGGTGCTGGTTCGGGGCTCCGGCGTTGACCTTCGCCTCTTCCAGCCTACCGCCCGCACTGCCGCCGTTCCGGTCATCCTGCTCCCAGGCCGGATGCTGGGGACGAAGGGCGTACGCGAATTCGTGATGGCCGCCGCGCAATTGCAAAGCGAGAACGTTCAGGCCCGATTCATTCTCATGGGCGACAGGGACCCGGACAATACAGACTCGATTCCGGACGAACAGTTGCGAAGCTGGAATACGTCGGGGGTCGTGGAGTGGTGGGGCTTTCGCGAGGACGTTCCGGCCGCGCTCGCACAGGTTGATATCGCTTGCTTGCCCAGTTATCGAGAAGGCACTCCGAAGTCCCTGCTCGAAGCTGCTGCCGCGGGATTACCCATTGTAACGACCGACGTGCCGGGATGCCGGGAGGTCGTGCGCCAAGGCGATAACGGGTTCCTGGTCCCGGCGCGCGACGCAGGTGCCTTGGCCGAGGTCCTGCGCACGCTCATCACCGACCGCTCACTCCGCGAGCGAATGGGGAGTCGGAGCCGCGCCATCGCGGAGGCGGAGTTCTCCGACCAGGCGGTCGCCACGGCAACGCTGGCGGTCTATCGTGACTTGCTCGGTTGACCCGGCTGTCCGCCTTGCTGCGCCTCCATCCAAGCTTGGAACATCAAGACCGTCCAAAGTTGCGTTTGACGATTTGCCGCACCCGAGAGGTGCTGCTCCCACGCCTCGCGGATGCGACCGGGTTCGAAGAATCCCTCGCGCCGCAGCCTGTCTTCAGAGAGCAGCGTCTCTGCCCAATCGCGGAGCGGACCGCGCAGCCAGGCGTCGATTGGAACGGCAAAGCCTTGCTTGGGCCGATCGACCAGCTTCCGCGGCACGTGGCGATCGAGGACCTTGCGCACGAGCCACTTGCCCTGTCCTGCCCGGATTTTTTGCGACACGGGGAGGCGCCACGCAAAGTCGACGATGGTTTGGGCGAGGAAGGGTGCCCGGACCTCCAGGCTTGCGCCCATGCTGGCGCGGTCGACCTTGGCGAGGATGTCATCCGGGAGGTAGCTGACCAGATCGATCAACATCATCTTCTGGGTCGGGCTCAAGAAAGAGAGATCGCCCAGCTCCGGCAAGACGTGAGCGGGTTCTTGACCTTGCAGGAGCAGCTGCGTCGGATCGGACCAGGTGCTGACGAGGCTCGCGTACAGCGCGTCCAGCCCTGCGGTTTCGAGGACCGAGGCGAGCTTGTGAACCCTGTTCCCCGTTAGCAAGCCCCGGCGTTTCGAGGAGAGGACCCGGTCCAACAACCGGCCCGCGCGATCCCAGCTTGCGGGCGGGACCTTCGAGAGCAACCTGGCCGAGCCGCGGCGCAATACGCGCGGCACGGCCTCCAGCGTAGACGCGAGCTTTGCCCCGGCAAGATATCGGTGGTAGCCGCCGAACAACTCGTCCCCGCCGTCGCCGGAGAGAGCGACTGTGACGGCGCGACGGGCGAGCTGGGAAACGAGGAAGGTGGGGACCTGCGATGAATCTGCGAAGGGCTCGTCGTAGAGCGTTGGAAGCCGCGGGATGACCGAGCGAGCCTCCTCCGGCGTGACTAGTAGCTCTGTGTGTTCACAGCCGAGGTGTCTTGCCACTGCGGAGGCGAAGTTGGACTCGTCGTACTCGCCCTCGGTGAAGCCGATGGTGAAAGTCCGCGCGCGGCAACCGAGCGCCTTCATCACCGCGACGACGATGGAAGAGTCGATGCCGCCGGACAGAAAAGCGCCGACGGGAACGTCCGCGACCATGCGCATGCGCACCGCGTCGCCGAGAATTCGCTCGAGATGGTCGGCGGCCTCCTCGTCGGAAAGTACGAGGGGATCGCGCACGCCGGCCCGCGCCATCTCCACCGCGTTCCAGAATGGTTGCGGCCGGGTCTCTCCCGGTCTTCCTGGACGGACCGTCAGCCAGGAAGCAGGCGGCAGTTTGCTGATTCCGGTGTAGATTGATCGAGGCGAAGGCACGTAGCAGAAGCGAAGGTAGCTCGCGAGCGCGTCGCGGTCCACCTGGCCGTCGAAGGCCGGATGAGCTCGCAGCGCCTTGAGCTCGGAGCCGAACAGCAGCTGCCCGCCCTTCCAGCCGTAATAAAGCGGCTTCTTGCCGAGCCGGTCCCGGACGAGGTGAAGCTCGCGCTCGCGACCGTCCCAGACGGCGATCGCAAACATTCCGTCGAGGCGCGGCAGCGTCGGCCCGACTCCCCAAGTGTCGAAGGCCGCGAGCAGGACCTCTGTGTCCGAGTGCCCGCGAAAGGCGCAACCCAGACTTTCGAGCTCTGCCCTCAGCAACTGGAAGTTGTAGATCTCGCCGTTGAAGACCAGCGTGTAACGCCCGCCAGCAGAGGTCATCGGCTGGTGGCCCTCGGCGGTCAGGTCGAGGATGGCCAAGCGGCGGAAGCCAAACGCCAGGTCTCCGCGGGGATCGGTCCAGTCGCCTTCGTCGTCAGGGCCGCGGTGCTGGAGTGTCCGCGCCATACGGCGCACTTCCTCGCGCGCAACATCGCGGGGTCTCGGCGTTCCCATGACTCCGGCAAAGCCGCACATTCGTCAGGCGCCTGCACTGCGCCAAAAGCGCTCTCGAGGCGCTCGAGTCGTTGCGGCGCGGAGTGTTCTGACGATTGCGACTTTCATGGCTACCTAGGGCCGGAATGTGCAGAGTAGGAGTTCGCGAAGTCTGCGAAAACAGGTTCCGCACCCTTTCGCAAGTCCTTGCGTCCACGCTCGACTCGAACTCGAGCCCCTGCTTGCTGAGTCGACAAGAGTTCCACTCTCACCGGATAGCGCAAGCTCTTCGCGCAATCAACAGAACAACGTGCTCCATGATTGTAGTGACAGGTGCCAGTGGATTCGTCGGCTCCCACGTGTTGGCCGCCCTGCTGCGAGGCGGCACGCCGGCAATCGGGCTGGTACGCACAACTGGAAGCGACGTGTTGCGCCAACTCCCGGAGTGGTCTGAACCATCGCTGCGGACGGCGCTGACAGGAGCAGCCGCGGTGGTGCACGCTGCGGCTGTAGTTCATCGCCCCGGTGCCTCTGACGACGAATACGAACGGTTTAATCGCGAAGGCACGCGCGCGCTAGTGGTTGCCGCACGTGCCTGCGGTGTCCGGCAAATTCTGCTCATGAGCTCGATCAAGGTTTACGGGGAATCGCGTCAGGGAGTCATCGACGAGGATACCGAGGCGGCGCCGCAGGATCCGTATGCCCTAAGTAAATTCGCGGCTGAGCAAATCTTGCTTGAGGCTGCCGCCTCGGGAGGCCCGGCAGCGACCATCTTGCGACTCGCGCCAGTGT
>JANXPQ010000065.1 GCA_025357235.1 Betaproteobacteria bacterium | reverse complement strand
GCAATGGTGGAGCCGGCGGCGCGGAGATGGCCTGTGAGGACGCCACGATGAGCACCGTCGCGCTTCCCCTCGACGTCGGGCGCAGTCGCGTGCGCGCCACGCAGGAGCCGGCATGGGTGCGCCGGACGCTGATCGGCGTCGCGCTTGCTTTCCTCACCCTGTTCCTGTTTGTTCCGCTGATCTCGGTGTTCTACGAGGCGCTCAGAAAAGGCGTCGGTGTCTATTTCGCGTCCATAGTCGAGCCGGATGCCTTGTCCGCCATCAAGCTCACGCTGATTTCCGCTGCGATCGCGGTCCCGCTCAATGTTGTGTTCGGCGTCGCCGCGGCGTGGGCGATCGCCAAATTCGAATTCCGCGGCAAGAACCTGCTGATCACGCTGATCGATCTGCCGTTCTCGGTCTCTCCGGTGGTATCGGGCCTTATCTACGTGCTGATTTTCGGCCTGCAAGGCTGGCTCGGGCCGTGGCTTGCGGAGCATGAACTCAAAGTTATTTTTGCGGTGCCAGGCATCGTGCTGGCGACCATATTCGTGACTTTCCCTTTTGTCGCCCGGGAACTGATTCCGCTGATGCAGGCGCAAGGCAGCGAAGAGGAAGAGGCGGCGGCAGTGCTGGGTGCCAGCGGCTGGCAGATTTTCTCCCGGGTGACCTTGCCCAACATCAAGTGGGGGCTGCTCTACGGTGCCATCCTGTGCAACGCGCGGGCCATGGGCGAATTTGGCGCGGTGTCAGTTGTCTCCGGCCATATCCGCGGCAGCACCAACACCATGCCGCTGCACGTCGAAATTCTTTACAACGAATACAACTTTGCCGCCGCCTTCGCGGTGGCCTCGTTGCTGGCATTGCTGGCGCTGGTAACGCTGGTACTCAAGAGTATCGTCGGCGATCACGCTGCAACGGACAAGGAACAGGACGCCAAATCATGACCATCGAAGTCCGCAATCTGTCGAAACAGTTCGGCACGTTTTCCGCGCTGCGCGATGTAAGTCTGCAGGTCCAGAACGGCGAATTGCTCGCCCTGCTGGGCCCGTCGGGATCCGGAAAAACCACGTTGCTGCGGGTCATCGCGGGCCTCGAAGTGCCCGACACCGGGCAGGTATTGTTCCATGGTGAGGATTCCACTGATCGTCATGTGCGCGAACGCCGCGTTGGCTTCGTGTTCCAGCATTACGCATTGTTTCGCCACATGACGATATTCGAGAGCGTGGCGTTCGGCCTGCGCGTGCGGCCCAAGAAAGACCGGCCCGGAGAGGGCGAAATCCGCGAGCGCGTCATGAAGTTGCTCAAGCTGGTTCAGCTCGACTGGCTCGCCGACCGCTATCCGCACCAGCTCTCCGGCGGGCAACGCCAGCGCATCGCGTTGGCGCGTGCCCTCGCCGTCGAACCAAAGGTATTACTGCTCGACGAGCCGTTCGGCGCGCTGGATGCCAAGGTGCGCAAGGAATTGCGTGGCTGGCTGCGCCGGCTGCATGACGACATGCACATCACCAGCGTATTCGTCACCCATGACCAGGAAGAAGCGCTCGAAGTAGCGGATCGCGTCGTGGTCATGAATGAAGGCCGCATCGAACAGATCGGTACGCCCGACGAGGTGTACGACCATCCCGCCGGGCCCTTCGTCTACGAATTCCTCGGTCATGTGAACCTGTTTCACGGACGCCTGCATCGTGGCCGCGCGACCATCGGCGACATCGAACTCGATGCGCCGGAACATGCTGAAGCGGAACAGCAACCTGCGGTCGCCTACGTCCGGCCGCACGACATCGAAATTGAGCGCGTGTCGAATGGGGAAGCCGCGCTGCTTGTGCGCATCGTGCACGTGCTCGCGGTGGGCCCGGTGGTGCGGGTCGAACTCGTCCGCGAAGGGGGCGAGCAGACCGATCCGATCCAGGCCGAGATCAGCAGGGAGCGTTTCCGCGAACTGAAGCTTGTCGCCGGAGAACGCGTCTTCATCAGGCCGCGCCGCTATGACCTGTTCCCCAGTCAGCTACACTGACAGGATGCAACTTTCCTCATTAACGGCGTGAGTGCGGCGCCCGCTTCGGCGATTATCTTGTTTGCCCACGGCGCCCGCGATCCGTCGTGGGCGGATCCGTTTCGGCGCATCGCGACACGATTGGGTCGCAAACAATCTCACCTGCGCGTGGAACTGGCGTTCCTGGAAATTATGCAGCCAGACCTGGCCTCGGCGGTCGCGGGCCTGGCCGGTGAGGGCACCGGGCACATTACCGTGATTCCGCTGTTTCTTGCCCAGGGCGGCCATCTGAAGCAGGATCTGCCGAGACTGCTCGCCGATATCCAAAGCCGTCATCCCGCAATTCGGATAGACGTGACGAGCGCAATCGGCGATTCCGAAGACCTCACTGACGCGATTGCCGACTGGGCTTTCGCCCAGCATTCGTCACGTGCCGGCTGACGCCTGGTCTTGAAAACTGCGCTCCGGCACGCCGAAAGCCGCTAAAATTCAGGATTTTGGTCGGTCGGACAATGCGAGTCTTTCGGGGTATCCCGGCATGGGCAGACGTGCCCATCGCGCTCACCATCGGCA
>JANXPQ010000063.1 GCA_025357235.1 Betaproteobacteria bacterium | reverse complement strand
CTTGCCGTCAGGAACGCGCGAATCGCATTCTCGGTTCCGGCCTCGGCGCTTTCGCCGGTGATCAGCGCCTTGATTTCCAGTGTCAGCAGGACAGCGACGAAGATCAGCAGCACGCCGACGGCAATACTGCCAAGCGCATCGAACATCGGATTGCCGGTCGCGAGCGCCAGCAGGATTGCGATCAGCGCCAGCGCCAGGCCGGCAAGGGCCGCGATATCCTCGCCGAGCACGATGATGAGGTCGCTGTTGCGCGAGACGTGGAAAAATTTCCACAACGACATGCCGCCGGACACTTTGCGGATCTCGCGCACGCAACCGGCCAGCGAAAAGGATTCCAGCACAATCGAGACGGCCAGGACGATGATCGCGACGACCGGATTGGAAATGGGTTCGGTCGCATGCAGCTTGTGCCAGCCTTCGTAGACTGAAAACAATCCGCCGACGCTGAACAACAGCACTGCCACCAGGAACGCCCAGAAATAGACGACCTTGCCGTAACCGAGCGGATGTTTCGCATCCGGCTCCCGCTTCGCTTCCTTCATGCCGCGCAACAACAGGACCTGGTTGCCGCAATCGGCCGCCGAATGGATCGCCTCGGCCAGCATGGCGCTCGAACCGGTCACGGCCGCGGCCGTGCCTTTCGCGATCAGGATGCCGGCGTTGGCGCTGAGCGCATAGAGGACAGCTCGAAGTGAAGAAGCCTGGGACATGGTTTTGTGGTTACCGGGATTGCGGAATGTTTACTCGTTGCTTCCATCCGGAAACAGCGCGAGGAGCCCGGCTGCGCCGGGCAGCACCGCATCTTCTTTCAGCGCCAGCCCGGAAAGTTTCCGGCTGCGCGATTGTCGCATCAGATGCAGCAGTTTGAAGGCCGCCGCGGCGTAACTCAAGCCTTCCGGCCGGATATTGGAAACGCAATTGCGCTCGGCGTTGCTGCGGCCCGGCAACGGATTCCAGGTCAGATACGCTCCCAGGCTGTCTGGCGAAGTCGGGCCGGGGCGCTCGCCGATCAGCATCACACTCATTTGCGCCGGCAGCAACGCACCGATCTCGTCGCCGATGGCAACCCGTCCCTGGCTGACCAGACAGCACGGCGCAACGCGCCAGCCTTCGCGAGCAAGATGGAATTGCATCATTGCCAGCAGTGGCAAGGCATGGCGCTCGACCGCGAGCGCCGATAAACCGTCCGCAATCACGAGCACCGCGTCCCACGCTTGCACAGTCTGCTGGGCCTCCAGCAAGGACTTGGACTTTTCATCGAGGATGCGTCCCAGGTCCGGGCGCTGGATGAACGTCTGCCGGTCACCCGCCGCACTGGCAAGCGCCAATGAATCGAACTGTCTCGCGGCCAATTGCCCGCGGAAAGCCTCAATGTCCAGTTCGCGATGCACGGCATCGCGAGCGCGCGCATGCGCCAATTGAAAATCCAGCAACTCCCGGGTCGGGATGCTGCCGCCGGCGCGGCCGAGGCCGATGCGCGCAGGGGTGAAACGGCGCAGCGTGGTCCAGGCGTCCCGCTGCGTATGCGCAATGCCTGGCGGGACGACCGGTGTTTTCGCCATCGCTCAGCGCTCCGCCAGTCCCAGCAGCGGATGCCCGGCTGCGACATTGCGCAGGCGCGTGCCGTTCTCGACAATGCCCATTTGCGTGAGCCATGCCTCGAACTCCGGCGCGGGCCTGAGCCCCAGCACCTGGCGCAGGTAGAGCGCGTCGTGAAAGGACGTGCTTTGATAGTTGAGCATGATGTCGTCGGCGCCCGGCACGCCCATGATGAAATTGCAGCCCGCCGTGCCGAGCAGCGTGAGCAGCGTATCCATGTCGTCCTGGTCGGCATCCGCGTGGTTGGTGTAGCACACGTCCATGCCCATCGGCAGGCCGAGCAGTTTTCCACAGCAATGGTCTTCCACGCCGGCGCGGATGATTTCGCGGCCGTCGAGATATTCCGGCCCGATGAATCCGACCACGCTGTTTACCAGCAGCGGCGAAAACGCCCGCGCCACGCCATAGGCGCGCGCTTCGCAAGTCTGCTGGTCGACGCCGTGATGTCCGTTCGCCGAGAGCGCGCTGCCCTGCCCCGTTTCGAAGTACATCACGTTGTCGCCCACCGTTCCCCGACGCAGTTCGCGCGCCGCCTGGTTGGCTTCGCCAAGCAGGGCCAGGTTGAAACCGAAACTGGTGTTGGCGGTTTCGGTACCGGCGACCGACTGGAATACCAGATCGACCGGCGCACGCCGCTCGATGGCCTGCATGGTATTCGTCACGTGGGTGAGGACACACGACTGGGTCGGGATCCGGTAGGTCCGGATGATCTCGTCGAGCATTTGCACGAGCTTGATGACCTGGTCGACATTGTCGGTCGCGGGATTGATGCCGATCACGGCATCGCCGCAACCGTACAACAGTCCGTCGAGAATGCTGGCCGAGATACCCTTGGGATCGTCGGTCGGATGATTCGGCTGCAGGCGGTTCGACAACCTGCCCTCGAGGCCCAGCGTGTCGCGGAAGCGCGCGACGACGCGGCACTTGCGCGCCACCAGCACCATGTCCTGGATGCGCATGATTTTGCAAACGGCGGCGGC
>JANXPQ010000033.1 GCA_025357235.1 Betaproteobacteria bacterium | reverse complement strand
AAAGGCTCCAAAGCCTTTTCCTTCGCTTTTCACTGAGTCCTGAGTCCTACGTCCTGAGTCCTGCTTTTACAACGTCTTCAAATACTCTATCAAGGATTCTTTGTCCTCCGCGGACAAATTCGTGCCGAACACGTGGCCCATGTTGCGGCCGCCGCGCTGCGCAGTATCGTGCTTCGTGCCGACGCGTTCGGCTTCCGCACCCTGCGTGACGAAACCGACGTTCGCCTGATCGTAGACGTCGTAGCCGCGCCAGAACACTTTCGTGCGTTGCTCGGGCGGGGTGAGCATATCGCGCATCGTCGGCACCGAACCGTTGTGCAGGTAGGGCGCGCGCAACCAGATGCCATCGAGGAAGGGCACGTCGTAACCGTTCAGGTCTTCCTCCATCAGGCCGGGGCGTTCGATGCCCATGGCCGTGACGATCCGGTTCGCTTCGATGGCGGCCTGCTTGTTCCAGCTGTCGAGCCGGTCCTTTTCTGTGCCGACTTCGGCGAGCGGAATTCGCGTGCCGGTCCTGTCGCTGGCATGGCAGCTTGCGCAAGTCTTGTCGTAGACGACTTCGCCCGCCGCCGCCTTCGCCTTGTCGATCGCGAACGGATATTTCGGCGCCGGCTTCTTGGTGAGGTAGTCGTAGAGCCAGTCGACCTGCGCCAGGAATTCGCGCTTGTCGTGCGGCGGTGCGCCGAGCAGGCCGAGCGCGGAATCGATGATGACGGAACGGGGATCGTGGCTGTCGCCCGCCCAGTTCATGCGCATGTTTTTCTCCGGCTTGTATTTCTGCAGGTTCCAGATCGACGGCATGTCGGTGGGGCCGAAGGTGTCGTCCATCGGCACCTTGATCATGAAATACTTGGTCAGGTTCATGGCGTCATCGCGCCCGCGCCCCCAGTCGGGGAAATCGGTGCGGTAAACCCATTTGAACTGCGCTTCGCGTGCCAGCAACGCCTTCTTCGTCATCGGGATGATCAGGAAGCGGTAAGACAGGCTGTCGAACCAGGACAGCTTGGTGACCAGGTTGATCTCGGTCATCAGGTTGTCGGCGTTGAAGCGCGGATCCTTGGCGCAGTCGACCAGGTAACGGAAGAAGGCCTCGACGTTGGTGGTGTGTCCGTTACCCGCCGCAATGAAGACCGGCGTGTCATCGGGGCTGGCGCGGTACGTCGCCGTGTGGCAGACCGCACAGGTATTGGCGACACGCGGAAAACCGATGGTCTTCTTGGTGAAGCCGACCGGCAGTTCCTGGCCCTGTTCCCACGGCACGCCAAGCGAAGCGTAGCCGCCCGGCCCGGGCAGCTTCTCGGGGAACATGCGCGGCAACACATAGAAAATCCAGTACGGAATGCCGGCATCGTGCTCCGCGCCGATGGAGCCGTACTTGAAACGCATGTCCGCCGACGAGGTTACCCAGTCCGGCTGTGGTTCCTCGCGAAAGAACTTGGTCCAGCCGACATAGCCCAGGATGGCGCCGACCACGACCAGCACGCCGAGCCAGAACAGGAGCTTCCTCTTGAAGGAGCCGGACCTTTTCCCACTATCCATGTATGTATCCATGTGCTTGCTCAGAAAGTTTTGAGGAATTCCACCAGCGACTCCTTGTCTTCGATCGACAGCGAGGTGCCAAAGCGCCGGCCCTCGTGGCCGGCATTGCCGTTGCCCGGGACCTCGGTGTCCAGCTTGAAGTATTTGCGCGCACCTTCTTCCGCGACGTTGGTCTTGAAGCCGACCTTCACCGGATCGTAGACGTCGTAGCCGCGGTAGAACACCTTCGGCCGTCTTGCGGACGGTTCGAGCAGGTCGCGCAGCGTCGGCACCGAACCGTTATGCAGGTAAGGCGCGCGCAGCCATAATCCGTCGAGCGGCATGTTGGCGTAGCCGTTGGTCTTGCGGAAATGCTGGAAGCGCCACGGGTAGCCGGCGTAAAGCGTCGACTGGTTCACCGCGAGGTCGTAGCTGTAGGAGTCGAGCCTGCGCCGGTCGGTGCCGATGTCCTGCAAGGGAGTGACCTTGCCGACCGCCTTGCCCGAAAAATTGCGCCCGCTCGCGCCATGGCAATCCGCGCAATATTCCTTGTAGAGCCCCGCGCCGCGCACCGATTTGGCCGCGTCGACAGGGTAGGGATATTTCGGCGGCTCTTTTTTCAACAGCCACTGTTCGATGCGGCCGATGTTCTTGAGATCGATCGTGGGCGGCGTCGTGCCGGTGCCGAACGCCGCGCTCTTGTTGCGCTCCTCGACCTTGGTGTTGTTGCCGTCCCAGTGCAACTGCATGCCCGCGCGCGGCGCCTGCAGCCAGATCGAGGGGAAATCGGCCGGGGCATTCTTTTCCGCATCGGCGATCTTGTGCATCGGGAAGTTGAAGATCACCTTGGCCGAATTGAACGTGTCGACACGGCCCGGACCCCAGTCGGGCTGGTTCATCACGAAGGAAAAGCGCCCGGCGAGCATCAGCAGCCGTTCGCGCATCAGCGCGACGGCGACCGGATAAACCAGATAGCGGTCGATGAGGTCGAGGTCGCCGCCTTGCGCCCGCACCAGCCGGCGCGCTTCCGGAACGATGAACTCGGCGGCGAACTTCTGATCGGCCGCACAGGAGAAAAAGAATTTCTCGAACCCCATGATGTCGAGCTGCATGGCCGGCATGCCGAGATAGACGCGCGGCTTTTCCTGCACCGAATCGCGCACCGTGCTGGCGTGGCACACGGCGCAATTCAGGAAAGTGCGGTCGATGCCGGTGAACTTGCGTTTCGACATGCCGATCGGGAGATCCTTGCCCTCCTCGAAGATCAGGCCGAGCGACGCGTAGCCCTTGCCGGGCAGATGCTCGGAACAGATTTGCGGCAGCGCCTGGAATATCCAGTAGGGAAATCCGGATTCGCGCTCGCCGCCGGTGGAGCCGTATTTGAAATGCTGTTCGATGTCGGCGTATTCGACCGCGGTATCGCCGCTGAAGCGCTGCCACAGGTAAATGCCGAATGCGCCTGCCACCAGCGTAGGGATCGCGAGCAGCAGGAACAGGATGCGCGTCCAGCGTTTGCTGAACAGCCTGGAAAGCCAGCCGGGTTCATCCGCGGAAGTGAAGAGATAGGTCATGTTTTCCCCGGTTCGTTAGGCGCCTGCCGGCAGGCAGGGACGCAGATTTTCGTAGCCGCGCGACAGCATCTTCGCAAGGTCGGGCGCTTCGCCCGTCTCGGTACGCAGCCATCTGGCCACTGCATTCCTGAGCGGCTTGATGGCATCGGCCGGCATGTCCTGCATCCACGGATGGCCGGCGCGCACAGCCTGCGGCGGCGGCATCGGCACCTTGTCGCGCGCATCCGCTTTTGTGTCCCACATCGCCAGGCGCACGAACATGCGCGGCGCGCAATGCGCGAGGCTGGACCTGATGCGCTTCGCATCGCCCGCCAGGAAATTCGGCGGCGCCGGCTCCGCCGTCGCGTGGCAGGCGCCGCACGGTTGCTGGAATGCGACGGCCTCGGCGGGCAGCGTCGGCGCCGGCACGGCGTCCGCCCGTGCCGGTGGCAGGGCGGATGTGTCATCGCAGCAACGCACCCGCACGGGCAGGCCGAGCGCCGCATCGAGCGCAGCCATCACCGTGGTCCGGCTGAATGGTTTGTCCGGCAACCAAAGCGGCACCACGGCCTCGCGCAGCTTCGCGAAATCTTCGACCACCGTGACCCTGGCTTCGCCCTGCGCGCTGTGCCAATGCAACGCCACGCGTGCAATCGCATTGCCGTTGGCGAGCCTCGCACGATGACCGGCGCCGCCGGGCTGGAATTCGAATGTGCCGGGCCCGCGCTTGATGGCGGAGATTGCCAGGTTACGCAGCGGCGTAGTGTTGCCGATGGCAATGGAGTCGAGCGCAGATGCATTGCCCCTCAGTGAAACTTCGCCGCGGCAGTCGTAAGCGGTGCCCGCATCGCCGGCGAGCAGCGTGCAAGCAGAACGGTATTGCCTGCTTGCCGCAGCGGCGGACGCGGCGTTGAGATGCCCGTCGATTTCCTTTACATCCGAGCCGGCGAGCAGGTGCGCAAGTCCGGTGACGAAGCGGTGCGCGAGTCCGGCATCTGCGGCGCGCCATGTTTCGATGGGGGCACGTGGCGCGAGCGCTTCCAGCGGCGCGGGAACATGCGCCTGCGCCAGACCCAGGGTGCCGGCGGCGAAGGCGAGTGGATTGCGGTTCGGGATATTCGGGTTCGGCAGAGCCAGCCCGTCCGGCCAGCGCTTGCGAAAGCCCGCTGCAATGGCTTGCGCAACCGGTTCGCGATCGAATCCCTTCCCGCCGGAGAGCCGGTATTGCAGCGCTGCGACCAACGCGGCCGCGCGGCATTTTGCATCGCAGGCCTCGATCCACATGCGCTGCGTGACCGCAATCAGGTTGGCGCGGCCGGTGGCATCGTCGATGGCATTCGGTATCTCGACCGGAATCCGCTGGAACAGGCGGTTCGCCTGCGACAGCAGCGCAGCCACCTGCGGATTGGCATTGGTTTCGTCCCACACCTGGCGCGAGAAAACCGGACCGTGGTTCTGGTGGCAGGCGATGCAGACATTGCGGTTCGCGTACACCACTTGCGGCGTGGCGCCACGGCGATAATTCTTCACCAGCTGGAATTCGAAGCGCCCGGCGGTTTCGTTGTAGCTGATGACCTCGACGACATTGGCGCGGGGCTGATAGCCCAGATAGATGCGATCCCTGCCGGATACCGGCCCTTGGCCTTCGCCGGTGATGGCGACCACGACGCGCGGAGACGCGAAGAAATCCGGTGAGGCTGCCGTGCGTTGCAGCGAGCGCCCCAATGGAATGAGAACCCGGCGGTTGCAGCTGCTTTTGCAACCCACGCGCTGTTCCAGGCGCCGCACGAGCGCATCGAAAGACGACGGTATGTCGTACGCAGGCTTGCCGTCGACGCGCCGGACAAAAGCATGATCGAACAACGAGCGTCCCTCTGCGGGAATGTCGCTTCCCGGCACGCCGGGATCCGCCGCCCATTGCGGAAGATTCTCTTCGCTTGCAACCGGGCCTGGTTCAGCCATGACGCAGGCAATGACAAACATGCAACCCATACCGGCCACGGCCATGAGCCTCATGCGTTGTTTGCGTCATGACGGGACACCGCATTCAACTCACTTGGATGCCGTCAGCGCCGCACGCCGCTGCGTGCCCGGCCAGCAATCTTCTTTCACCTGGCCGGTCTTCAAGAATGCGTCGCCGTCGCGATCGGCGACTTCCTTGTTGTAGAGGGTGAAGTTGAGCAGGAAGACCTTGCCGAGGTAGGCGCGCCCGAGATAGAAGCCGGGCCGCACCATGCGGATTTCGTCGCGCACCTGGAAGCCGTTGCGCCCCGCCAGATAGTCCGGCCGTTCCCGGTAGCCGGGTATTTCGTCGGTGAAGAAATAATCGATGATCACCGATTCGCGCCGCGAATCGAGCAGGCTTTGCCCGCAATACAGCTTCGCCGGAAACATCAGCCATTGTTCGCGGCCGTCCACCGTGATTTTTGGAATGGTGGACAGGTCGCCGTCGATGAGCGGCTTGAGCAGCGTCGTATCCTCGATGCGATTGCGCAGCACGCGCTGGTCGCGGTAGAACACCTTGCCTTTCCACAGCGTCTTGCCGAGGACTTCGATCTTCTGCACTTTCAGCTCGACCGCCAGGCCGGGCAGCCCGCCGACGACTTCGGCAATGCGCCGGTCGCCGTTCACGCCCTTCGGAAAAAACAGCCCGCCATTGAAAGCGCCGTCCGGGATGGGACCGGCGCTGAGCCGCGCATAGATCTGGTCGATCTGTTCCTGGTCGTAGTTCTTCAGGTTTTCCGGATCGAGCTTCTTCAGGTCCGGCGGCGTCAGCGGAAACTCGTATTCGATCTGCGCGAAATCCTGTTTGGCCTGGTAGTCGGCGCCGTACGGCGCGAATTTGATGGCCAGCGCGGGATGCAGCAGGCTTCCGACGTAGTCGCAACCGCCCAGCGCCAATGGCAGGGCAAAAGTCAGTCCGGCAAGAATGGTATTTTTCATCATGGCCCCCGGCATCACAGCGTGGCGAGGAAGGCGATCAACGCCTTCTTTTCCTTGTCCGACAAACCTTCGCCGAACGGATGGCCGTCGTTCTCGACGTCGGCCAGGCAGGAGCTGTAAACCTCGAGCAGCATCGGCCGCTTTTTCACCGCGGTGATCAGTTGCTGCGGATCCTTGAGCACTTCCGCGCTCAGCGATTGCAGTTCCTCGACGACTTTTTTGCCCTGCGCATCGCCGAGGCTTTTGCCCAGTTTCTCCTGCAGCGCCGCCGGCCTGAGTTTGGCGGCCACGAGGTCGTTCATGAATTGCTTGTGCTGGAAGTCGCCGAGCGCGCCGGCATTGGTGCCGGCCGGCAAGGTGAGCGTGAGGCCGATCACCTGTTTCTCCTCGGCGCCGTCCCACAGCCGAGGCCCCAGGCTGATCGGCACGTCCTCGGTGAACTTGGTGATCTTCGGGATGCGCTTCTGCGGATTGAGCAGGTCTTCCATCGAAGCGACGTACAGCTTGAAGCGGCCGTCCACGCTGGGATCGTAAGCCCAGCAGGCGGGCGCCTTGCCGGCGCCCAGCGGTTTGTGGTCGGCGCCGACGTAGGGCGAACGGTAAAAGTCATTCGCCTTGTTCGCGGGATTGCCGCAGATCTCGGGACCCATCGCATTGTTGTGCAGGAAGGGTGCGTGCGCCCACAGCGACAGCAGCGAGATGTTGCGGTAGTAACCGCGGCCGCCATCGTGCGGCTCCTTCAGGGTCGGGTCCGGCGCGCGGGCGCGCATCGTTTCCGAACCGTATTCCTGCCAGACGTGGCCCGCCATGTGGTTGGAATGCAGCGCGCGGCAGCGGTAAGTCTTGACCTCGGAGGACAGCGTGGACTGGTCGTTGCCCATCCAGTCGGCGCGCAGCGCGCGCGGGTGGCTTGGCTCGGTGGCGCGGAAGTCGCGGTTGTTGAACGGGCCGGCAGTCGCTTCCGGCAGGCTCGAATGACAGCGCGCGCAATTGGCGGCGAACACGTCGCGTCCGAGGGCCACGCTGCCTGGCGCGAACTGCCTGTCGAGGTCGCGCTGCAGATCGGCTTGCGAGTAGACGGCCCTGGTATTTTTCTCGCGGCGCTGGTTCTCCCGCGCCACCGCGAGATCGGTCGCGTCCGACTCCTTGGAAGTCAGGAAGGCGAGAATGTTGGCCAGCCGGTCTTCGATCGCGCGGAAGTTGCTGCAATCACGCCGGCATTGGCCGATGTTGAATGGCGTCTGTCCGTAGTTGCGCGACTGCGGATCGGCCTGGCGCAGGTCGGTCAGGTGATTCACCCAGCATTGTTCGGAACACGAGCCGATATTGAAGTACACGCGCTGGATGGCCTCGAGCGCGCCTATCGAATCCTCGCCGCCCTTGAGGATGTGATGCACGGTTTCTTCCTTCAGGCCGCGCTGCCAGCATTTGCCCTCGCGGCCGGGCTCGCACCAGCACTGAGTCTCCGGCACGCCTTTTTCGCATGCCGCCGCCTTGCGCCACTTGTCGACTTTCTCACCCGGAAAAGTCGGACGGCGGTCGATGTTGATGATGGCGTTGATGGTGCCGGGATTGTTGACCTGATCGGTGGGCACGGCAGACGTGTCCGACGTTCCCGGCCGGGCATGCGCGAACACCTGGAACTCGATGCTCGACGTCGGCATGCCGGAGCCGAGAATCTCGGAGATGCGCGTGTACTGGTTGCCTATCGTGCCTTTGATGTTGTTCCATTCTGGATGCGACGGATCTTTCGGCGGATGCAGCGGATCGAAAGCGATGTGGCAGGCGCCGCACGACATGCCGATGAGGAAAGGCGGCTCGACCGAACCGTCGGCCAGCCGGCTCATCTTGCTGTCCGCATTCTTCGGATCCTTCGCGAGCTTGCCGCGAAATCCCTCCCAGTTCGCCAGGCCGCCGTTGAGCTTCGTCCAGCGCTCCTTGTCGAAACGCGGATTGGGAAACTTGCGAAGACCAAGCGCGCCGGTGGACGTGCCGAACGCAAGATCGCAGGACGACTGGCGCTGGTCCTTGTTCTTGTTGTGCACGTCATTCGTGTCGGCAGGCGCATCCGCGAAATCGCAGGCGGGATCGCGATAGCCTTCACGGCCGACGAACTTCAGCAGCTCCTGGTCGCCGGGGCACCAGTCGAAACCATAAGTCTCGTCCAGCGTCTTCGCCGGACAATTCTTGTCCCCGGGCTTGCAGCAGCCCGGATCATTGATGATTCCCCAGGCGCGCAGGCGGTCGTCGCGCTCGTTGGAATTGAGCACGCGGAACCAGTCGATGAGCACGCCGATGCGCTGCTGGAACGTGTAGGTGTGGAAGCGGCTGTTGCCGGCGGTCGCCTTGTACCAGATCTCGCGGCCCGCGCGTTCGGAAGGATTGAGCGCGCTTTCGCCAAGATAGAAACCGGGATTGTCGCGTATCGCCGCAGCACCGGAATCGGAGCCCGCAGCGGCAACCGGTTTGTCGGCTTGCGCGACGACGACCGGTTTGGCCGCATCGCGGCGCTCTGCCGCCGCGGTAACTGCAATCCCACCGCTGACCGCCCATACTGCCGCGATGATAGCGAAGCGTTTCATGTTTCCTCCCTGTTGCGATGTTGCAATCCGGATGCCGAAAAACAGAGCCGCCTTCGACGCGGGACATTAAGCCTCCTCCGGCGAGGGCCCCGAATTGTTATCTATGTATATATAGCGCCACACGCAGGAAAAGGAAAGCGAATCGGCGCCATGCGCACGCGTCAAACCCGCCAAAGTGTGAAGTTTGCGCAATGTGCGACGGTTGCGGCGTCGCCGGATAACGACAAACCGATTTCGATTAGATTGATTCGGCATATCCGACGGGCGCGTCACGACCGACCTTCGACATGCTGCGAAAAAAATCGCGTGCCGCTTCGGCTTCGCCGCGGTGCCGGAGAACCGCTTCGGTCGCATTGCGCGGCCGTCCTGCGTGCGCCTTATGGAATTCCGATAAGCTTCCGGGCAAACTCATCGGGCTTCGATTTGAACGCGAATGCCACGACTTCCAGATTGGCGACACCACTGTAAACATAAGGGAAGCCGCACCTCTCCAGCATGGCCGGCAGGGATTTATGCGTAAATCCGGTTTTGTGCGCATAAAACTCATTGCCGCTTTTCTCGATCTCGACGCCATAACCATACATGACGTCCAGGACTGTTATGGGCCCTGCGGGGGATTCGTAGAGGATGTCGTCAATGTCTATGCCCTTCTCGACGGCCATGCGCATGACCTCTCCCATGTCCGGCACAACGACGTGCACGAATCCGTTTGTTTTGAGCACGTGAGCAAATCCGCCCAGCACTTTCGGTACGTCGTGCCGGTAATAGTGTTCCAGGTTATGGGAGCAATAGACCGCGTCGAACGTGGAACTGGGCAGTCGCGATAGTTGACGCGCATCGCAGACGATATCCGGCTTGCCCTTGGGATCGATGTCGAGCAGGATATTCTCCCATCCCTTGAATTGGGGTGGCAGCGGAATCTCCTTGCTGTTGCCGCCCACGTTCAGTACTTTCCTCATACCTTTTCCTCGCTCGATGCATCCCGGGGCAGGCGGCGCCGTAAATGTAAATGTCCCCGTCGTCCTGCCACCATGATAAACATTCCGTGCCTGCCGAAACGCCGCATCGACATTTGCGATTGACTCTTTGCGCTGCTTATCCGGAAGAACAGCCACGCGAGGCCGGCTAGATCGATTCCACAAACCTTATCAGATACTCCCGCTCGCCGCCGGTCATGCGGCGGAACGCTTCCCTGGCGTCCGTCGCTTCGCCGCCGTGCCAGAGAATCGCTTCGGTCACGTTGCGCGCGCGGCCATCGTGAAGCAACGCGATGCCGCCGCCGACAATCTGCGACAAACCCAGCCCCCATAGCGCAGGCGTACGCCAGTCGCGCGGACCGGCGCCGAAATCGGGACGCCCGTCCGCCAAACCCTCGCCCAGGTCGTGCAGAAGCAGGTCGGTGTACGCGTGGAAGACCTGACCGGATAACTGCGGCAGTTTTGCAAACGCGCCGGTCTTCATTGCCGGGACATGGCAAACCGCGCACTGCGCCCTCGCAAACAATTCCGCGCCGCGTCTGACCTGCGCATCGTCCACATCGCGTCGCGCCGGCACGGCGAGGCCTTGCAGCCAGAGTTCGACGGCATCGATCTCACGGTCGATGATCTCGGGAAAATTCCCCGGCAGTTGCTTCGCGCAGAGGGTCTGCACCGGCGGGCAGTTCTGTTCTGCATACAGATTGGAGTTCACGCCCATGTCGCCGATCGCGGCGGCGGCGATCTGCTGCTTCAGGCCGGGAACATTGGCTTTCCAGCCGAAGCGGCCGAGCGACATCCGCCTGTTCACTGCGTCCCACACGCGATTCGGCCGGCCGTTGAAATTCAACGCGCGTTGTTTCGCGGCGATGGAGAGAATGGTTTCTTCCGGGACCGCTTCGAGAAAGCCGATCCCCACCAGCGGTTGCGCCATGCGCAGCGACGTCATGGTGTCAGCGCCCAGTTCGCCGAATTTCAGGTTCTCGATGCGCAGCTTCGGCCTGCGCAGCGTCACCGTTTCGCCATCGGCGAACGCGGCCGTCGATTCTTCCCAGTCGAGGAACAGGTCCGCTTCGTTTGGCACCGGCGCGCCGGCATAAGCCAGGTCCACGCTGCGGCCGTCCAGCGAACGGTTCTGCAACTGGTCGCCGTAGTTCGGATGCGGCTTCGGGCCACCGTGCTCGTCCGTGCCGGGCGTGCTTAGTCGCACCAGCATCGACAGCAGTTGCTCGCCGGAGGATTGCGGCGGGCTGCCGCGGCCGGAATTGACATGGCATGCGCTGCAACGATCGGCGATGAACGTGGGTCCGAGTCCCCAGTCACCGTTGAGCGAATTGACCGAAGCCCACTTGCGGTTGAACACGCTGCGGCCGGCCATGAAGATCTGGCGCTGCTTCGGCGTGAGCACGGACGCCGGTTCGGAGAAGGCGCGGTGATCGAAGCGCCTGATGGTGAAGCTGCCGGCCGAGAGGGTGGGATCTTCGGCGGCGTCCTGCGCGATCGCAAGCGCGCCCGCCGCCAGCAGAAGTACCGGCAACAGGGGAGATGGACGTAAACTGCGCTTCGAGGACTTATGCTTCCGCATCCTGACGATGATGCCAGATTGTGCTGGTCGCAGCAGCTAGAAAAGCGCTTTCACCATGTGGTGAGCAATTTCATGAAAGGAGCATCATGGGAATACTGAGCGGCAAGCGTCCGGCGGACCTGGGCGTGAGGAACGGCAATCTCAAGGCGCCGCCATCTTCGCCGAACGCGGTCAGCAGCCAGGCGTCCGACGGCTCCCACAAGATCGAGCCGCTTGCCTACAAAGGCACGCAGGAGCAGGCGATGAAAGCGCTCAAGGCGATCATCGAGGGCACGCCGAACACGCGCATCGTCGAGATGAAGCCGGACTATCTGTACGCCGAATATGCCAGCTCGCTGCTGGGCTTTGTCGACGACGTCGAATTCTTTTTCCCGCCCGGCACACGCATCATCCACGTACGCTCGGCCTCGCGTGTTGGCTACAGCGATCTGGGCGTGAACCGCAAACGCATCGAAGACATCAGGGAAAAACTTGTCAAAGCCGGCGTCTGAATCGCCGGAGGAATCCGGCGCGTCCGTCCATCCGGTCGAGCCAATCGAGCCGGGCGATCCGGGCGAGGAAATCCGCCCGTGGTGGCAACGCTCGCCGCCGCTTGCGGCCTGCGCCGCGCTGGCGATCGGCATCGCGACGCTGTGGTTCTGCAACATGCTCGGCCGCGTACCGCTCGATGCTCAGGCGACGTTCGGCTATTTGCTCATGCTTCCCTTGCTGCTGATCGTGCCTGCGTTCTCCGCGGCCGGATTGAGGCTGTCGTGGCTGGCGCTGTGGGGCGGCGGCCCGATGCGATGGGTTATTGGAACGCTCGTCCTGGCGGCGACGGCAGCGAACATTTTTGCGATTGCAGGCTTCGGAACGGCCCTGTGGCGCATCTTCGGTTCCTGATGTTCAGGACCGCGCCGACGCCAGCCCGATAACAGGTCAAAAGCTGCTTCGCGGAAAACATTTTTGGCGCCGTAACCGCCTGATCGCTAAGCGGTTTTCCAGGTCGGAGCGCCGTGTCAATAAATTGTCATATTTCGGATGGAAGGCCCGTGATAGTTTGTCGCGGACTCAATCACCGGACCCTCCCGCTTATGGACAAGACCAAGCCCCCGCTGCCGATCGACAATGCTGCAGACTATGTCGATGCCCTGCTCCGGCTGAAGCCGGACGACCACCCGGTCAAATGGAAATTCATCGAAGGCCGCAGGATGCGGGACAAGTTCTTGGATAAGGTAATCGTCCCCGAAGAAGTTGCGGGAGAGCGACAACCCGGTTGATTGCCTGCGTAAAACGCAGCCCCTCACGATTGAAGCATGATCGATCAAAGCGTGATTCCCTAAAGAAGTGCCGATCGCCCCGCAGTTGCGCACCGCCCGGGTGCATCATGCTTTGCCTGCCGTTGGCGTTTCTCCTCGGCGCTTCTGCGTCCATGGCGCCGTCCGCCCTTGTCATCGCACCGATGCGGGCCTTTGCGCATAGCGGGCACAGTTCCTGCGAACCTCCGGGTCGTACGCATGGTCCGTTGGCCGTGCCGCCGAGAAACCGAGGGAGGACGCGAATTGAATATCAGTCCGACCGAGCTGGAACGGCTGACGATCTTCACGCGGCCGAACTGGCCCGCCGTTACCGTGCACAGGGCATCCGGCTAAGCCACCCTGAAGCAGTCGCGCTGATCTCCGACGAAGTCCTGACTGCGGCGCGCAAGGGCATGGCGCAGGCCGACATGGTCGACTACGGACGCTCCCTGCTCACGGCGGACGACGTCGAATCCGGCGTTGCGCACATGATTCCATTCCTGTGCGTCGAAGCCTGCATGGCGGAAGGCACCAAGCTGGTGACGATATTCGATCCTATCAAACCGTGCCCGATCAAACCGGGCCTCGCAGCGGGCCGGGCCGAACCGAGCCGCGTCGAACCAATACCTGGCGAGATCATCACGCAGCCCGGTGAGATCGAGATCAATGCGGGACGCGAGCGCGTTCGCGTCGATGTGCTCAATACCGGCGATCGCGCGATCCAGGTGCGCAGCCATGCGCATTTTTTCGAGGTGAACCGCGCGCTCAAGTTCGACCGCGCGGCAACGTTCGGCATGCGGCTCGATCGTCCCTCCGGCACCGGCATCCGCTTCGAGCCCGGCGAAATCATCCACGTCGACCTCGTACGCATCGGCGGCGCCGGCATGGTCCGTGGCTTTGGCCGGCTTACAGAAGGGTCCATCCATTCCGGCGAAGTGAAGCAACGGGGCTTGAGGCTCGCCAAGGAACGCGGCTACCAGGGCGCCTGACCGTGGCGAAGATGTCGCGCGCCGCATACGCCAATCTCTATGGGCCGACGCGCGGCGACATGGTGCGCCTGGGCGACACGTCGCTGCTCGCCGAGGTGGAACACGACTTCGCGCACTACGGCGACGAACTCACCACCGGCGCGGGCAAGTGCATGCGCGGTTGATCCGCGCAGCCGACGAATTGCTGGCGCGCCCCTATCTGCTGATGCTCGACGAACCGACCGAGGGCGTGTGGCACGGCGTCATCGACGAGATCGCGGAACGGCTCGCGCAACTGGCGCAGAAGATCGCCGTCGTCATCGTCCAACAGCACCTGAAACCGGCGCTGGGCGTTTCGCAGTATTGTTATGTGATGGATCGCGGCCGCATTGCGCTTCGCGGCGAGTCGAACAAGGTTCGCGACGATCCGGAACTGGTCCGTCTGCTCGCACCCTGAGTTTTCCGATCGGGGATTTTTTCAAGACAAACCAAGGAGGCCATTATCATGGTGCAGTATCCGACGCCGGAACAAATCTGGGACGCCGCCGAGGAAGTCGGCCTTGCCCTGACCGAGGACGACGTGAAGTCCTATGCGGGGCTGATCAAACCCAACATCGACGCCTACAACCTCGTCGATGCCATGCCCGACTACCTGCCGCAGGTGAAGTATCCGCGAACGCCGGGTTATTTTCCGGATCCTTCCGAGAATACCCGCAACGCCTGGTACGTGAGGACGTCGATCAAGGGCGCGTCGTCGGGCCTGCTGAAGGGAAAGAAGGTCGCCGTGAAAGATAACGTCATGGTGGCCGGCGTGCCGATGATGAACGGCAACTCCATCCTCGAAGGCTACGTGCCCGACATCGACGCGACCGTCGTCGCGCGCCTGCTCGATGCCGGCGCGGAAATCATCGGCAAGACGCACTGCGAGTCGTATTGCATTTCCGGCGGCAGCCACACGGGTGCCAAGGGCGCCGTGCACAACCCATACAAGATGGGCTACTCGGCCGGCGGTTCATCGTCGGGCAGCGGCGTCGCGGTTTCGCTCGGCGAAGCCGACATCGCGCTCGGCGGCGATCAGGGCGGTTCCATCCGCATGCCTTCCTCCTGGTGCGGCATCTACGGCATGAAGCCCACGCACGGCCTGGTGCCTTACACCGGCGTCATGCCGATCGAGATCTACGTCGACCATACCGGACCGATGACCGCGACTGTGACCGACAATGCGTTGATGCTCGAGGTCATCGCCGGGCCGGACGGATACGATCCGCGCCAGTACGGCACGCCGAAAAAGGTCAAGTACTCGAAGCTGCTCGACGGCGGCGCCAAAGGCATGAAGATCGGCATCGTCAAGGAAGGTTTCGGCCGGCCGGAATCGGAGGCCGAATCGGATGCCAAGGTGAAGAAAGCCGCAGAGCACTACAAGAAGCTCGGCGCGACAGTGGAGGAAATATCCATTCCCGCGCATCTGATCGGCCCGGCGCTATGGACGCCGATCGGCGTCGAGGGCATTACGCAGACGATGATGTTCGGCGACGGCTACGGACTGAGCCGGCCGGACCTCTACGTGACCAGCCTGATCGACAAGCTGCACGGCTGGCAGCTGCGCGCGAACGAATTGTCCGAGACGACCAAGGTGCTGACCACGCTCGGTGTGTACATCAAGAAATATCACGGCAGCCATTACTACGGCAAGGCGATGAACATCACCAGGCGGCTGATCGAAGCCTACGATGCCGGGTTGGCGAAATACGACCTTCTGCTGATGCCGACCATTCCGATGAAATCTCAGCCGCTGCCTGCGTCCGGCTGTTCGCGCGAGGAATATTTCCAGCGCGCGCTGGAAATGATCGGCAATACCTGCCCGTTCGACATCACCCACCACCCGGCCATGACCGTGCCCTGCGGCTTCGTCGACGGCCTGCCGATCGGCATGATGCTGATCGGCAAGCATCACGACGAAGCGACGATCTACCGCGCGGCGTATGCGTTCGAGCAGTCGGGGGACTGGAAGAAAATGTAGCCGCGCCGCGTCACTGACGCGACAGACGCGAGAGACGAGAGGAAAGGTTAAAGGTAAAAGGTAAAAGTGATCTAGACTTTCAGCCGCCCTCATCACTCAGGCTTCACTTGCAATAGCGCCGTAACCCGGCGCTATTGTTCTTTTAGAACAGGTAATATTCCTGCGCTAGCAGCGCCCTTCGCTTTCACCTTTCCGCTTTCACCTTTTACCTTCTGGTCCGGCAATGAAAAACCGCCAAATGATGACGATGCTGATCGCGCTGTGCGCGGCGGTTTTCCTCGTCACTTCGGCCGGTGCCAGCATGGCGCCGTTCCTGAACCTGATCAGTCGCGACCTGTCGACCACGCTGCCGGCAGTCGCGCATTTGTTTTCCCTGCAGGCGCTCACCTGGGGCATCGCCTCGCTGGTCGCCGGCATGATC
>JANXPQ010000026.1 GCA_025357235.1 Betaproteobacteria bacterium | reverse complement strand
CCACTGTAAGCAGTTGCTCGAAATACTCCCCAATTCCCGCCGCGGATACTTGCGACTCGAGAACTTTTCGTGCGGAGTTCGTTAGCGCTGCCATCCGGAAGTACCGGCAAGCCTGAAGCGGTTGCAATCGGCAGGGTTCCGAATGGCAGCGCTAACGAACTCCGCACGAAAAGTTCTCGAGTCGCAAGTATCCGCGGCGGGAATTGGGGAGTATTTCGAGCAACTGCTTACAGTGGATTCCGTGCGCCGGTTCAAGCCGGCAGCGGCCGTGTACCAGTCCGCCGCGGCATCGCTCGGCGTGAAAACGAGGAACATTCGTATGGTGGCGGCCCATTCCTGGGACGTCGGAGGCGCCATACGGGCGGGCTGCGCCGCCGCGTTCGTGGCGCGCCCGGGCATGGTCCTGGATCCGCTCTTCGACAAGCCGGACATCGTGGGCCGCGATCTCACGGAAATCGCGGATCGCATCGTGACCACCGATGTTCCCGCCAATCGGCATGGTTAATGGACTTCTGCCATAGGCCGCGCGACAGAGCGTCGCCGCGGCGCCGGCAATTCAAGGAAAAGCGACATGAGTGCTGAATACAAAATGACGTTGCCAGGCGTTTCATCCGAAACCGCTGATTCGCGCGCCAGGGAAGTGCTGGACAAGGCGCTCAAACAGGTCGGGTTCATCCCCAACATGTACGCCAATATGGTCAACGCCCCCGTGGTTCTGGATACCTATCTGCTGGGTTACAAGCAGTTTCGGGACGAATCCGGATTGACGGCTGCGGAACAGGACGTCGTGTTCTTGGCGATCAGTTACGAGAACGGCTGCAGCTACTGCATGGGCGCACACAGCTTCATTGCTGACAAGATGTCCAAGGTTCCCACACCGGTGACCGATGCGATCCGCGCGGGCGAGAAGGTACCCGAGGCCAGGCTCGCGGCGCTCGCACAGTTCACGCGCGTGATGGTCGCCAAGCGCGGACTCCTGAGCAAGGCCGATGTCGCCGCGTTTCTGCAGGCTGGTTTCACCGAACGCCAGATCCTCTATGTCGTTCTGGCAATCTCGGTGAAGACTCTGAGCAATTATTCCAACCACCTTTTTCACACGCAGCTCGATGAGCGCTTCGCGTCGCGTGCGTGGACGGCGCGGGCCAAAGCAGCATGACAGCCCGCGCGCACATCAGGATTGTCTCGTCACGACACGACGATCGGATCCGCAGCGGCAACCAGGCTCGCCGACGTCCATCGGCGGTAGAGCCGCCCTTGCAGCACAAGCTGATCCGGCCGCCGTCTACCGATCGACTTCCCGAACTGCTGGTGCGCTGCGCGCTAAAGGATGAGAAGGCGTTCGCCGAGCTTTATCACCTGTCCTCGTCAAAACTGTTCGCCGTCGCGATGCGTATCACCCGGCGAAGGGCCTGGGCAGAGGACGTGCTGCAGGAGAGTTTCATCAACATTTGGCATCACGCCAACAGTTACGACGAGGCGAAGAGCGCGCCAATGACCTGGATGACCGCGATCGTGCGCAATCGCGCGCTCGACTGGTTGCGTCGGCCGCGAGAAGCCGAAGCGGACGACTCGCACG
>JANXPQ010000126.1 GCA_025357235.1 Betaproteobacteria bacterium | reverse complement strand
GTAATGCGCGCATCGCGCAAATACTGGGCGGCACCTGTTTCTTCGACGAAGCCCATGCCCCCGTGGACCTGCACGCCGGTCGAGGCAATCTCGATGGACTGCTCGGTACACCAGCCCTTGACCACCGGTGTCAGCAAATCGAACATGGCTTGGTTCTTCGCGCGCTCCGTCTTGTCCGGGTGCAGCAATGCCTTGTCCAGATGCGCGGATGCCAGCGTAGCCAGTGCGCGCATGGCCTCCGTCTGCGCCTTCATGCTCATCAGCATGCGACGCACGTCCGGGTGATGGATGATGCTGACGCGATCTCCGTTCTTGACGCCGATTTCCCTGCCTTGCACCCGGCTGCGCGCGTACTCGAGCGCATGCTGATATGAGCGTTCGGCGATCGCCACGCCTTCGATGCCGACTTCGAGCCGCGCGAAATTCATCATCGTGAACATGTATTCCAGTCCGCGATTCTCTTCGCCGACCAGATAACCGATCGCGCCGCCGGCGTCGCCGTAGGCCATCACGCAGGTCGGGCTGCCGTGGATGCCGAGCTTGTGCTCGATGGAGACACATTTCACGTCGTTGCGTTTTCCCAGGCTGCCATCGGCGTTGACCAGGAATTTCGGCACGACGAACAGCGAAATGCCCTTGACGCCTTCCGGCGCATCCGGCGCGCGGGCCAGCACCATGTGGACGATGTTATCCGCCATGTCGTGCTCGCCCCAGGTGATGAAGATTTTGGTGCCGTGAATGCGGAAATGGCCGCCTTCGGGAATCGCCCGGGCGCGCACCGCGGAAAGATCCGACCCCGCCTGCGGTTCGGTTAGATTCATGGTGCCGGTCCATTTGCCGGTCACCAGTTTCGGCAGATAGGTATCTTTCTGCGCATTCGACCCATGACGCATCAGCGACGCGACCACGCCTGCCGTGAGCATGGGACACAGGCAGAACGACATGTTGGCCGAATTCCACATTTCCGAAGTCTGCGCGGAAATGATGTGCGGTAATCCCTGACCGCCGTACTGCGGATCGCAATTCAATCCGGTCCAGCCGCCTTCGGAAAATTGTCTGAAGGCATTGGCGAAACCGGGTGCGGCCGTCACGACATTGTTGCTCAGCTTCGCGCCCGTCGTGTCTCCCCCGCGGTTCAGCGGGTCGAGCACGCCGGTGGCGAACTTCCCCGCTTCTTCGAGTACGGCATCGACCACATCCGGCGTGAGGTCCTCGCACCCCGGCAACCCGGTGATGTCGTCGAGACCGACCAATTCCTTGACCGCGAATTTCATGTCGCGGATCGGCGCTGCGTAGGTGGACATTTTTCTTGCTCCCGAAAGCGATAATTGAAATCTCACCACAGAGGCACAGAGGGCACGGAGAAAATCGCAACTCATAACCATCATGGTGAAAACTGCATGATGCGGTTGCCGGGATTGCCACCTGGTCGACAAATCCCGACAATTTTTTGTTTTTCCTCTGCGTTCTCTGCGCCTCTGTGGTGAATGATTTTCTATCTTTTAGAGCGCGGAAGTCAGCTCGGGCACAGCCTGGAACAAATCCGCGACCAAACCATAGTCGGCGACCTGGAAGATCGGCGCTTCGGCATCCTTGTTGATGGCCACGATGACCTTGCTGTCCTTCATGCCCGCGAGGTGCTGGATCGCACCGGAGATGCCCACCGCAATGTACAGCTCAGGGGCGACGATCTTGCCGGTCTGCCCGACCTGGTAATCGTTTGGAACGAAGCCCGAATCGACGGCCGCGCGGGAAGCGCCGACCGCCGCGCCGAGCTTGTCGGCAAGCGCTTCGAGTATCTTGAAATTCTCCCCGTTGCCCATACCACGGCCGCCGGACACGATGACGCGCGCAGACGTAAGTTCGGGACGCGCGGATTTGGTGAGTTCCTGCCCGATCATCGAGGACAAACCGCTGTCCGCTCCCGCCGCCACATTTTCGATCGTTGCGGATCCGCCCGTCGCCGGCACGGCGTCGAATCCCGTTGTGCGCACCGTAATCACCTTGATGGCGTCGGACGATTGCACGGTCGCCAGCGCGTTGCCGGCGTAGATCGGCCGCACGAAAGTGTCGGTCGATTCGACCTTGATGATGTCGGAAATTTGCGCAACATCGAGCAACGCGGCCACCCGCGGCAGCACGTTCTTGCCCGCGCTCGTGGAGGGCGCAAGCACATGGCTGTAGCCCTTTGCGGCGGAGACGATCAGCGTGCTCAAACTTTCCGCCAGCGCGTGGGCGTAGTGCGGCGCATCGGCCACCAGGACTTTCTTCACGCCGGGAATCGCGGCAGCCGCCTTCGCAGCGCCGGCGCATTGATGTCCCGCAACCAGGATATCGATGTCGCCGCCGATTTTCTGCGCGGCGGCCACCGCGTTGAGAAGCGCCGGCTTGATCGTGGCGTTGTCGTGTTCGGCAATAACCAGAATAGCCATCAGATGACCTTCGCTTCGCTTTTGAGTTTTTCGACCAGCTCCTGCACGCTCTTGACCAGCTTGCCGGCACTGCGCTTCGGCGGCTCCTGCACTTTGA
>JANXPQ010000123.1 GCA_025357235.1 Betaproteobacteria bacterium | reverse complement strand
GATCCGGGACGTTGATTCATTGCGTCCCCGAACTCTCCCGCAGGGGATGAAGATCGCAGGCTTGCGTGTGGAAAATGCGTTTTCCCGAGAAAATATGCGTCTCGAGTTCACCTCCTTTGGCTCGACGCTATCCTTCGTCATCGAGATGACTTATGGTGCCGCCAGTTCTTCGGTTGAAGGATCGCCGATCGGCGAGGTGCGCATATTGCCGGACGAACGGAAAGTGAATGGCGAGACGGCGCCGCGGTAGAAAAGCGGGATTTACGCTTTTCGAGGTGCTCGTGGCACTGGCGATCATTGCCATCGCTTTGCTGGCGGCAATGCGGGCTGCCGGGCAAGGGACAAGCAATGTCGGCGAACTGCGCGCGCATCTGCTGGCTGGCTGGGTGGCACAAAACGTACTGGCGGAGCAGCGTGCCCGGGGAGACTGGCCTTCAACGGGGGTGCTGCGGGGCTCGATGAGCCAGGGAGGGATCGGCTTTAACTGGCGGGAAGAAATAATCGGCACACCTAACGCGGCGTTCCGTAGGGTCGATATTTTCGTTTTCGTTGAGTCACAGGAATCGCGCACGCTGGCCCACATGACGGGATTTCTGGTAAGCGCTCCGACAAGTAACGTGCGATGAGATCGCCTGACTCCGCTCGCCTATCCGGTTTCACACTGATCGAATTGCTGGCGGCGCTATTGATTCTCTCAATACTCGCGTTGATGTCCTATCGCGGACTCGGGGCGGTACTCGATGCCCGCGCGCACGTTACCGTTGAAACCGAGAAATGGCGTAAAGTTTCCGCTTTTTTTGCCCGGTTTGAGCGCGATGCCCAGTTGGCGGCGCCACGGCCCGTGCGGATTGTATCCGGCGAGATTCCGGCTTGGCTTGGGCGCCAGGAACCCTCTCCCGATCCACTGCTTGAATTCAGCCGCTTTGGCTCTATCGAGGGGATCGATACCCCGCGACGCATTGGATACCGGCTCAACGACAATCGGGAGATCGAGTTATGGCTTTGGCCGGGCCTTGATATTGCGCCGGGGGCGGTTCCGGCGCGCTATGTGGTACTGGCCGGCGTGACGGCTTTAGACTTCCAATACCTCAATGCCGACTCTGTCTGGGTAAATGTGTGGCCCGGTTCGCGCCTCGACCAATCCATCCCCCGGGCGGTCCGATTGCACATCGTGCTGGCCTCCAAGGAGGAACTTGTGCGCGTTTTTGCGCTGAAACTATGAATCCGGCACAACGCGGTGTGGCCATTGTCATGGCGATGAGCGTCGTGGCCCTTGCTGCCATAGCCACAACCGCAATGATGATGACGCAGAGCACCTGGACACGTGAAAGTGAGCTCGAAGTCGATCATGCTCAGGCACAAGCCCTGATTCAGGCTGGGGTGGACTGGGCGCGCGCGGTGCTAAGCGATGACCGTCGTTTGAACAATGTCGATCACCTGAAGGAACCCTGGGCGTTGCGCCTGCCGCCAATGCCGGTCGACAACGGCGAACTTGCGGGGTATATCGAAGACCAGCAGGGCGCATTCAATCTAAATAATTTGGTACTGGGCGGGAAAATCAGCGCCGTCCAGCTCGACCGGTTCCGGCGTCTGCTGTCGGTTCTGGGGCTCCCGGCGACTCTCGCCAATTCGCTCGCGGACTGGATCGATGCGGACAACGAACAGCAGCCAAACGGAGGTGCCGAAGACGAATACTACCTGTCGTTGCAGTCGCCCTACCTTGCGGCAAACCGGCCCTTGACCGACGTGGCGGAACTGGCGCTGGTGCGTGGATTTAGCGACGAGGTGCGTGCACGTCTGGGCCCGTTTGTGAGTGCGCTGCCTGTGAATACCGCCGTCAATGTGAACACCGCTTCGCCTGAGGTCCTTTCCGCTGTCATTGACGGCCTCAGCCTGGACGCGGCGCGCGCATTGGTGGCCCAACGTGATCGCGCCTATTTTCGCGACTACACCGATTTCTCGAACCGCCTGCCGCACGGGGTCGAAATCGCAAATAGCGACCTCAAGGTAAGCAGCAATTACTTCCTGGCGCGGGTGCGCGTAACCATTGGCGGGGCCGAAGCGCGCGGTCTTGCGCTTCTGGTGCGCGCCGATATCGGGTGGCCAGCCATCGTCTGGCGCAAATATCAATGAATACACTTCGACTATATTGCCCATTACAGGAATTGCCTTCCCAGTGTCAATGGGCATTGCTGAATGGCAACGGCGAATCCACCTCCGGGAAAAGTCTGCTCGCGGCACTCCCCCGGCGCGCGGATCGCATTCAATTGATCATTCCTGCGCAAGATGTCCTGATCACCCAAGCGCATTTGCCGGCGACAGCGCGCCGCGCAGCGGGCTCGGTGCTCGCCTTCGCCATCGAGGAGCGCACGGTAAGTGATCCGGATGCCAATCAGGTGAGTTGGCTTGGAACGGTCGGCGACAACGATGTACTTGCCGTGCTGGATAGGCCAGGTATGAAGCGCTGGCGCGACGCCCTCGAAAAGGTGGGAATTCGCAGTTACGAGGTTCACTGCGAGATGCTGCTCTTGCCTTGGACAGCCGGTGACTGGAGCGTTGCCTGGTGCGGACAGGAAGGATTTGTACGGACCGGCCGGTTGGAAGCTGCTGCAACCGACTCAGGCGATCGCGAATTACCACCGCTGTCACTGCGTCTCATGCTCGAACGGGCGGAAATGAACGGGAGTCGGCCGCTATCGCTCGTGCTCTACCCCACGGCCGACGATGTCCTGCCGGACCTGGAATCCTGGCAAGCCAGTCTTGGAGTGCCGGTCCGCGTTGCCGGATCATGGGATTGGCGTAGCGCGGCGTCTGGCGAAAGCGTTGGACTGACGCAGGAGACCACTCGCTGGCGCGGCTTTCCTGCGGTGGCTTCGAAACTGCGGCTGGCAGGCTGGATCGCGGGTATTGCACTTGCGATTCATGCGATCGCGCTGGTCGTGGACTGGACTCTGCTCGCCAGCGAGCAACGAAGCCTACGCCTGCAAATGGAATCGCGATTCCGTGCCGCTTTTCCCGACGCTGTCGCAGTGGTGGACCCGCTGTTGCAGATGCGCCGCAAACTCGCGGAAGCGCGTCATGCGGTGGGCCAGCCTGATATCGGAGACTTCCTGCCGATGATCGAGAAGGTCGTTTCGGAAATGAAGAATTTGCCCGCGGGGGCGGTGCGCATCCTCTCCTACGAAGGGGGGCGCATGACTCTCGAAGTCATCGCCCTGGACGAATCAACCATCAATCGAATCGTATCCCGCCTGCGTCAGGCCGGTGTGAATGCAGAAAATTCTTCAGGTGCCGGGCATTCCGTCATCACGGTGCGAGTGTCATGAAAGAGCGTTTGCGCCAACTATGGCAATCAAGGGCACCACGGGAGCGGACAATCCTCACGGTGCTTGCAGGCATCGTTATCGTGGCGCTGTACGCCGCGTTGATGCTTTCCGCAAACCGGGCTCGCCCGCAATTGCGTGCCAGCGTTCTATCTCTTCGCGCCGATGCAGCCCGCCTTGACCAGCTTGCGGGTGAAGTTGAACGGTTGCGTGCCGTGCGTCCACCTGCGGCTTCGCAAACCGATTTGCGCACGCTGATTCAGGCCCAGGCCGGGTCGGCGGGTCTCGCGAGCGCGCTCGTTCGCATCGATGCGCCCGAAGCGAACCGGGTGCAGGTCGTATTCGGTGCGGTTTCGTTTCCGGACTGGCTCAACTGGGTTGTGGCCCTGAATTCGCAGAATATCCGTCTCGAAACGTGTCGGATTGAGGCTCTGTCCAAACCAGGACTCGTCAGCGTAACAGCGACCTTCGTCCGCGCCGGACGGCAATGAAGGGCAGGAGCCTGTTGGCGATTGGGGTTGGCATTTACGCGGCCGTGTTAATTGTCCAGGCGCCCGCGACTTTGGTCGATGCCGGCCTCCGGCAAGCCAGCAACGGCAGACTGCGGCTCGCGCAGGCGCAAGGCACGATTTGGGCAGGTGCGGGATTGATCGAAATTCGCGATGTGGCTGGCCGAAGCGCAATCGCAATGAATGTTGACTGGCGTGTACTGCCGGATTCCTTTTGGCGCGGACGTCTGGTATGCGAAATTGAACTGGAACGGGCAGCCCGGCGTTTCCCCATTGCAGTGTCCTTATCGAAAATTGAAATTGCCGACGCCCAAATCGATTTACCGGCCGCAGCGCTAGTCTTCGTCGAGCCAAGATTGAAGCCATTGCGGCTTTCCGGAGATTTGCTCCTGCGTACGTCGAACCTGTCGATCGGGCAAGATGGCATGGTGGGCAATATCAGGGTGCAATGGCTTGACGCAGGATCGGCCCTTTCTCCGGTATCCCCGATAGGAAGCTATGAGTTGGGAATTGACGGCCACGGCAAGAGTGTTCATGCCACGCTGAGCACATTGCAGGGGCCGGTGCAACTCGACGGTTCGGGATCCTGGACGAATGGCGGAAATCCTGAGTTCCATGCGACCGCGCAAGTCCCTCCCCAATATCGACAACAGCTTACGCCGTTGCTTGGGTTGATTTCAGTACAGCGCGATGAAGGCAACTTCGAATTACAGCTCAAATAGAAACTTGCTGGATTAATTTGCAATTTAGCTATCAGCGCATTTAGGCTAGTCGCTGATCGGCCACGAATTCAACACGGCCGAAGCCCGCTTGCGCCAGCGCTCAGATACGCAGCGCGGATACCGGGCTCGTCAGCGGGTTAGTCCGGGTTGTCAGGTCGCTGTCCTAGTGGTCTGGGATATCCGAATGTCTGTTGAATTCCACCCAAATCCAACTTTCAGGGCTACGGCCTAGATGGATGTCAACAATCACCTTCCTCCTTCCCGGTTGACCTGCAGATCCACGGGCGCGAATTCCTGCTGCAGTTCGTTGATCACTTCGACCACCTCCTTGGCGGTAAATGCGTGTTTCTCGTCCAGGCGTCCCATTAACAGCAGACGGTCGCACAGGAGGTTGATCTTCCGCGGAATGCCGCCGGTATGTTGATAGATAGCGGCAAACGCGTCGCTACTGAACGATGGATCATCGTGCCATCCCACGGTCTGCAGCCGGTGCACGATGTAGGCCGCAGTCTCCGCTCCGTCCAACGGCCCCAGGTGGCAGGTGGCAATCACGCGCTGCCTGAGCTGCTCCATTTCCGGGCTCTGCAGTGTCCTGCGGAATTCGGGCTGACCCAGCAGGAAAGTCTGCAGCAAGGGCTTGCCAGCGCTGACGAAATTCGACAGCATGCGCAATTCCTCGAGGGACTTTGGCGGTAGGTTTTGCGCTTCGTCTACCATCAGGAGCGCACGCTTGCCCTGCTTGTGGCAAGCGAGAAGGAATTGCTCGATGCGCGTGAGCAACACCGCCTTGCTGTTCTCCTGTGGCAGGCCGAATGCCGCCGCCACCATCCGCACAACATCGTCGGCCTCCAGACTCGTGCTCACAACCTGGGCCAGCACCAAGGTCCGCGACGTCATATCCCGGGCGAGGGTGCTCGCGAGCATGGTCTTGCCGGCGCCGATTTCTCCCGTGATGACGATAAACCCTTCGCCCTGATGCACGCCGTATACCAGGTAAGCCATGGCGCGGCGGTGACCATGGCTGCGGAAAAGAAAGCTGGGATCGGGACTCAGCTGAAACGGCTTTGCATTGAACTGGTAGTAAGTTTCGTACATGGACGGTCATAACCTCAATCGGAGGGTCGCGAATACCGCATTTTCCGTGTAGCTGAACGCGCTCTGGTTTGAATCATCGTGCTGCCTGCGATAGTTAAGGGAGCCAGAAAGCCGCGGCTGGAACTGCCGGGTGAGACCCATCCCGACGTAGGTAAGGTTATCGATGCGGCCGATCTCGGGTAATTCGTTGCGGCTGTACGCTACGCTTAGGTTCCAGGCGTTCTGCGCAGTCAGGAGCCAATTCCACACAAGGCTCGCCCCGATCTGCTTGATCGTGTTGCTCGTGACGAAGTCCCCCGCGCCGGGCTGAACCGTGTTGCCAACCAAGGCTTCGCTAACCTCCTGGAACACGTTGGCGATCAGCACGTTTCTGACTCCCAGGATGCCGACTGATGCCTGCCACCTTTTGACGAGGAACAGCTCACTGCTGAAGAAGTTGATCGGAGCTCTCAGGCTCGATGGAAGCCCTGTCCGGGCGATATAATCATCCACCGCCTTCTGCCGAGCTACCGGATCATCGGGGAATTGGGCCAAGAATAATGTATCCAGATATCCTTCGGTGGTCGTCGTGGTCGGCTCGAAGAATTTCGAGCGCGTGGTCGTGACGTTCTGGATGTGTCCGGCGCTCCATGTCGTGAGGCGTGTGCGGTGTGTGAAATCGAAGGAGTACGCATCGCGGTGGAGTTGTTGACCGGCAGTGGCGGAAAGGCGCGTGCGCGGCGTCGGTGTCCAATCGAATCCTGCGCTCCAAATCGGCCCTTCTGTTGAAGAAGGTACAATGACCCCGGAAGTATTGTAGTGTTCATAGCCCACTTTTGTGAGCAGGCCCACATTGGCGGTGATCAACCGCCGTGCACTCGCAATGGCCACATCGATGGAGGTGTCCTGCCCACTTCCGTAGATGATGGTCTCGCTGGCGTAGTCAAGGTTCCACGTCAGCAGCCTGTACGCTGGGCCGCTTTTCAGACCCAGATTGACGCGGTCCGCCACGCTGTTCAGGCTTGTCGATGACGCATCCGAGTTCACCACGTCGTTGGTGAACCTCGCCTCTGCCTGGACATCCGAACCGAAGTCATGTCGAAGATAGGGACTGACAAAAAAAGTCTCGACCGTGGCACGGTTTCCGGTGTTATTGACGTTGCTTGTCGTGAGTGGGCCCTGCAGAGAAACGTCAACCTGATTCACATTGGCTCCAAAATCGAGGAACAGGAGCTCGTTCGAAAGCTCCGCGTTGCCGACTGCTTTGCCGTGCTGAAATACGTGGTTGCCTATCTCTCCACGGGCGGAGTAAATGAACTCTGGATCGTAGGTGGCTTTGAATCGCAGCTGGGGTCCGGTTGCAGCGATCGATATCC
>JANXPQ010000543.1 GCA_025357235.1 Betaproteobacteria bacterium | reverse complement strand
CGCTCTGCGCCGCCATCGGCTTAGCGGGAATCCCCACCGGACTCATGCAGCGGGCCGGCCGGCACCGGCTCATCGGCGAGCTGTTCGCTGGTGCGCCCGAAGCGGCGCTCGCGGTTGCAATAGGAATCGATTGCACGATTCAGCGATTGCGCGTCAAAGTCGGGCCACAGTTCGTCGGTGAAATAGAACTCGGTGTAGGCGAGCTGCCAGAGCAGGAAATTGCTGATGCGCTGCTCGCCGCCGGTGCGGATGAACAGATCCGGCTCGGGCGCATAGTTCATCGACAGATGGGGGGCGAGATGCGCTTCGCGATAACCACCCGGCGGCTGGGTCAGGCTCCCTGCCATGCGGTTCACCGCCTGCAGGATGTCCCATCGGCCGCCGTAGTTCGCGGCGATGGTCAGGGTAAGCCGGTCGTTGGCGGCCGTCAGCGCCTCGGCGTCGGCGATCATCCGGACCAGCCTCGGCTCGAAACTGGACAAGTCGCCGACGACTTTCAGCCGGATGCGATTTTCGTGCAGCTTGGCGACTTCCTGCTCGAGTGCTATCACGAACAACTCCATCAGGAACGAAACTTCGTCCTTCGGGCGTCGCCAATTCTCGCTGCTGAACGCGAACAGCGTCAGATACTGCACTCCTTGCGTCACGCACGCCTTGGTCACCGCGCGCACTGCCTCGAGGCCGCGCTTGTGTCCCGCCACGCGCGGCAGGAAACGGCTTTTCGCCCAGCGTCCATTGCCGTCCATGATGATGGCCACATGGCGTGGAACTGCGCCGACAGGAGGTACCGCGATGGTGGAGCTTTTGAACACGCGGGATGTCAGACGGCCATCAGATCGACTTCCTTGGCTGCCAGGGCCTTGTCGATCTCGGCGATGTAGCGGTCGGTAAGTTTCTGGATTTCGTCCTGCCCGCGGCGATCTTCGTCCTCGGATATCGCCTTGCTCTTGAGCAATTCCTTCAAACCGGTATTGGCATCCCGCCTGATGTTGCGCACGGCGACGCGGGCGTTTTCGGCTTCGCCCCTGACGACTTTCGTCAGATCGCGGCGGCGCTCCTCGGTCAGCGCCGGCATCGGTACCCGGATCACCTCACCCATCGAGGACGGATTGAGTCCCAGGCCCGATTCGCGAATTGCCTTCTCGATCGCCGGAACCATTTTCTTTTCCCATGGTGTCACGCTGATGGTGCGGGCGTCGAGCAGCGACAGGTTCGCGACCTGGCCAAGCGGCGTTGCGTTGCCGTAGTAGTCGACCTGGACGTGATCGAGGATGCCGGTGTGCGCCCGCCCGGTGCGCACCTTGCCGAGGTCGACCTTCAACGTCTCGAGCGTCTTGTGCATCTTCTGGTCGGCCGACTTCTTTACGTCTGCAACGGTCATGTCGTCTTCCTCCTCGCGGCTTCTCAGGCGTAGACCAGCGTGCCTTCGTCTTCGCCCAGAATTACCCTCGTCAACGCACCAACCTTGAATATGCTGAACACGCAGATCGGCAGCTTCTGGTCGCGGCACAGCGTCAGCGCGGTGGCATCCATCACTTTGAGTTTCTTTACGATGGCCTCGTCGAAACTGATGCGCTGGTACC
>JANXPQ010000393.1 GCA_025357235.1 Betaproteobacteria bacterium | reverse complement strand
ATTTGGCCGGAAAGGATCGTCTGAACATGACCAGACTCGCGCTCAATCTGAGCGAATACGTAAACGGCGTCGCCAAGCGCCACGCGGAAGTTTCGCAACGCGCCTTCCCCGGCTATCGCATACACACGGTCACCAACGGCGTGCATCCACAAACCTGGACGTGCGCGAGCTTCGCGCAGTTGTACGACACTCATCTGCCCGGCTGGTGCCATGAACCCGAACTGCTGGTGCGCATAGACCAAGTGCCCGACGAAGCGGTATGGGCGGCGCATCTGGACGCCAAGCGCCGTCTGGTCCGGCACATCGAGGTGCTATCGGGCTTGAAATTCAACCCTGATCTTCCCATTGTCGGGTTCGCGCGGCGCATGACGGCCTACAAGAGACCCGATCTGCTTTTTTCCGATCTCGAACGACTGAAGGCGATTGCGCGCAAGTACGCATTCCAGATCGTCATGGCCGGTAAGGCACATCCTCACGACCAAGGCGGGAAGCAATTGATCGAAAAACTGCATAAATACCAAAAGGCGCTCGCCGATACGGTGCCTATGGTCTTCTTTCCGAATTACGGAATGGATCGGGCACTCGATATGATCTCCGGAGTCGACGTCTGGCTGAACACTCCCTTGCGTCCGCTGGAGGCATCGGGCACGAGCGGAATGAAAGCCGCATTCAACGGCGTGCCGCAATTGAGCGTGCTGGATGGCTGGTGGCTGGAAGGCTGCATCGAGGGAATTACCGGCTGGGCGATCGGCAATGCGATGGATGCCTCAAACGGCGACGACGGCGCCTCGCTCTACCAGAAGCTTGAGCAGAAAGTACTGCCACTGTACGCAGGGGACCGCCATGGCTGGATCGCGGTGATGAAAGGCGCAATAGGAAAGAACGCGTCCTACTTCAACAGTCACCGCATGATGCGACGTTACGCCACCGAGGCATACATTCGTTAACCCGATGACCGATTCTCACCGAATCAGCCCGAATGCATTGCGCGTCAGGCGCATGGGTATCGATACTTATCAGGAACCCGTGGTCTACATGCGTGCCGACTGCCACATCTGCAAATCCGAAGGCTTCGAAGCGCAGTCTCGGATCACGATTCGGAACCGAGACCGGAGCATCATCGCCACGCTCAATGTCGTTCACGACCAACAACTGCTCGAGCTCGATGAGACCGGGTTGTCGGAGGCGGCCTGGCGCCTTCTAAGACCGGATGCAGGCGGGCGCGTCGTCCTGTCGCATCCGGCGCCGCTGGAATCCTTGAGCCATGTACGCGCAAAGGTTTACGGGCAACGACTCGGTGACATTGAAATGGCGGCGATTGTCGGCGATATCGCTGCAGGTCGTTATGCCGACATTCACCTTTCCGCCTTCATCACGGCGTGTGCCGGCAGCCGGCTCGACCCTGCGGAAACGACCGCGCTCACGCGCGCCATGATCGACGTCGGTGACCGCCTCAGCTGGCCGGAACCGATCGTCGTGGACAAGCACTGCGTCGGCGGACTTCCGGGCAATCGGACCACGCTGGTGGTGGTTCCGATCGTTGCTGCGCTCAGCCTCACCATGCCGAAGACTTCTTCGCGGGCGATCACGTCTCCGGCTGGCACCGCCGACACCATGGAAACGCTTGCCCCGGTGAATCTCGACATCGCTGCCATGCGCAAGGTTGTCGAGCGCGAAGGCGGATGCATCGTATGGGGCGGCTCCGTGCAGTTGAGCCCCGCTGACGATGTACTGATCCGCGTGGAACGCCCGCTCGATCTGGACAGCGAGGGGCAGCTTGTAGCCTCGGTCCTCTCCAAGAAAGCGGCGGCGGGGTCCAACCATGTCGTCATCGACATCCGGGTCGGCCCTACCGCGAAAGTGAGAAGCGACGTTGCGGCCAAGACGCTGGGACAACGACTGATCGACGTCGGCCGCGAAGTCGGATTGAATGTGCGCGTCGTCGTCACAGACGGCTCGCAGCCGGTCGGTCGCGGCGTCGGCCCTGCGCTGGAAGCGCGAGACGTGCTCGCAGTGCTGCGTGGAGAGAAGACTGCGCCGCAGGATCTGCGCGTACGTGCGCTGCGTCTTGCCGCCGCGATCCTCGAGATGTCCGGGAAGGTTTCCCCCGGCAACGGCCTCGACGAAGCGGCCGCCGTGCTGGACGACGGCCGGGCCTGGAAGAAGTTTCAGGCGATTTGCGATGCACAAGGCGGTATGCGTGAACCGCGCGTTGCTGCGTACACGCACGTCGTGACGGCGCCGCGTGCCGGCCGCGTGGTCAGTATCGACAACCGCCGGCTGGCCCGTCTGGCAAAGCTCGCGGGTGCGCCGAAAGCAACAGCGGCCGGACTGGAATTGCACACGCCGCTTGGCACACAGGTTGCCGCCGGCCAACCGGTCCTGACTGTGCACGCCGATGCGCCGGGCGAATTGGCGTATGCATTGCAATACCTGGAAAGCCAGAAGCCCATCGTTACTCTGGGGGACAACCGTTGAGCCCCGTCGTTTTTGCCTTGCACGGACATGAGGCCCTTTGCCGCATCATTGCCGAACGCTCGGGCGGTGAAGTCGGAAAGCTGACACTGCGGCGCTTCCCTGACGGCGAGACCTACGTACGCCTTGAAACAGGAGTCGAAGGTCGACCGGTCATCCTCTTGTGTAGCATGAACGATCCGGACGCCAAGATCCTGCAGCTTTACTTCACCGGCGTCGCCGCGCGCGAACTGGGTGCAACGGCGGTCGGCTTGGTCGCTCCTTATCTGACCTACATGCGCCAGGACAACCGATTTCAGCCCGGTGAGGCTGTGACGTCGACGAGTTTTGCGCGCCTGCTTAGCGGGTTTGTGGACTGGTTGGTGACCGTGGATCCGCACCTCCATCGCCATGCATCGCTTGCTGAGTTATACACTGTACCCGCGACGGTGGTGCGCGCCGCCCCGGTAGTCTCGGAATGGAT
>JANXPQ010000391.1 GCA_025357235.1 Betaproteobacteria bacterium | reverse complement strand
CTCCCAAGATTCCTGTACATTCTATTTTCCTACCTCGTTATCAACTCAAGTCACTGAACAGCCTCTTGGCGATGCGCGCTTCCACAAGGGCCCGTATGTCTGATTCCGCGATTTCCAGGTCCACCAGCTGCGCGGCCGCATTCTTAATGCGTCTTTCCGCCTTTTCAACTGCGGAACGGACTGTCTTGCCCAACGGCGTACCAAGAATTTCAGGGCGCGGCATGGTCCGCGCAAGGGCTAGCAAATCGACCAGACCAGGATTGACGAGATCTTTGACCGTCGCCATGCTCAGACTCTCCCACTGACAGACAACCGTCATGTTGCCGATCAATAGATGTCCATCAGCATAAGAAATAGGAATGGGGTCCTGGGCCGGGGGAATCATGGCGAGTGCACGTAGAATCTCGGGAGAGAATGTCGCTCGACCATGCCACTGCCCTTCCGCGTGCATCGCCTTGGCAATTCCTCCTGATTCGACCATCAGAAACCCGCCGTCAAATGACAGCAACACCGGCCCGAGCTTCGCCCGTTTTTTCCCGTAGACACTAACTGCCGCGACGAACCCCGATCGCGCGACGAGCAAATGATTACTGGCCATCGTACCTCCCAGAGTCTTTTCACGGCATCTCGAGCCCACCCCGAGCCTCGAACAGCTGTCCCCTGTCGAGGTCGAAGGGCATGCGGGGTATTCTGAATCAGTGTTCCCCCAACCGAGACCACCGTACCTGTTGCTTTGCGCACAAGCGTTCGCGCAGGTTTAGCCCTCGTCGAGGAAATGGGAGCGCAGCAGAACGTAGTCTCGGTGAAATTCTAGATACCGACGTTGGCCCTCGGCAAACCGGCCAACATTGATCTTGCGCCCAGGATCAAGGCCCAGACGAAGCAGGGAATCCTTGTGCGCCACCGGCGAGATCAGCACGTCGCCGTTGTCTTCAAAACCGATAAAGCCGCGGTCGAAAAGATGATCGGCATTCGGGGTCAACAGCAGACCGTTTTCGCCGTCTAAGCGTTCCTCATTGGTGGCGTCACGCCATGGTTTGCAATGACTGGCGCGCAAATGCTCCACACGCGTGACTCCGGTGATACGACAGGCGCGCTCAATTTGCATGACCCGTTGTTTGAATAGCCCCTGTCCTCGTCGCGCCAGTACCACCGCCTCACGTGTGGTCGCGGGTATGGTGGCGTCCAACTGAAGCTGGTGCATCTCGTGCTCTTCCCACTCAAAGAGCCCGATCGCCGGCTGCAACGGTTGCTGGTCCGCCACCCGTGTTCCACGCACTAAGTCGCGCGCCTCGGCTCCGATCAAATCCGCCAATGCCGCCGCAAACAGTTCGGACAACCTGGTTAGATACACGCTCTGGAGGCCATATCCATTTTTCTGGAGCGGCGCGTAGAGATCCGGCAGCAGCGGTGCCAATACCTGCATGTGTTCAGACGGTCGGATCGGTAAACGGAGTTCAGCGAAGCGCACATCTACCCGCCAGCCGATCTTGTTCCAATACGCGCCGGCTTGGCCAAATTCGAGCGGCTTCGGAGCCTCGTACGCGTTTGATTGGGCTATGCCAATCGCTTTGATCAGCGTGTCGGCGAACGAAAACACAACATCACCGGGCGCGACCTCGCGCATGAAGTCATAGAAGGGGTTGCGCGCTCCGTTCGCATTTCTTTTCGGCGACCAAAGGTAATGCCCCGGCACCTCGTGTCGGTAAGTCTGATTTTGGTTAACCCACCAGTACCTCACGTCTGTATTCGATGGTGAACGAATTCGCTTCCTTGGATGGCGCGAGCACTACCCCCGTCTCAAGCTACAGCTTTGTGTACTTTGTAGCCCTTCCCTTCGCCTTCTCCACCGGATACTTATTGGTGTTGATTGCAAGTTTTCTTTCCGCAGCCGTGAGTAAGTTAATGTCCAATCTGTCGGCAAGACGCACAAGGAACATCAATACATCTGCCATTTCCAATTCGACCTCTGCCAAAGTCTCTGAGGATAATTTCTCGCTTTCGTCAGCCGTCAGCCATTGAAAGTGCTCGAGCAATTCCCCCGCTTCTGCTGCCAGTGCCATCGCAAGATTCTTCGGATTGTGAAACTGATCCCAGTTCCGCTCCGCCACGAACTGCGCCAGCCGGACTCGCAGTGCTTCAATACTATCGAGGGGGCGATCGGTTGACATCGGGAGTTCTATTTCATCCTGGGTTATTTGCATCTCACACGGGCGTGGTATACACGTGACGTATTTTCACGAGTGGCACTTCTGTCTAACCAAGAAATACGTTCTGGTTGTGCCACCGCACCAAATCCAAGGCCGGCCGCTCCTCGGGGCTCTCGGGCAATACCATCAGACGATGGCCATGATGCGCATAATAGTCGTGACCATTCTCAAATTCTTCTTTGATCCGCCGGCTGACTTCCACGCGAAGGTCCTCCGTCACCGTCAAATAGCCCTGGTCGAAAAGCGTATGGAGGTCCGACCTCAGCAAGAGCCCATTGCTGACTGTGTGCGCCCCAGCATCCGCATAAGGTTTGATGTGAGCCGCTTCCAAAACGGGCAGGGTTCGTTCACCCGTGACCGCGCAGCGTCGTTGATAGGCATCGGTCACGAGTATCCTGAAAGCGCCCTGGCCAAGCCGAGCGCGGGCTAAGTACTCCGCTCCGTAACGGGCTGCGTAGCCTGCGACCATTCCGGCTTGCACAAGGTTCCCGAGCCGACCTTCGACGTGGTTCCAGAGCTTCAATCCTTCCCTCTCCGCAGTGTCATAAGTTTTTCCACGTACGATATTTCGCGCCCAATC
>JANXPQ010000383.1 GCA_025357235.1 Betaproteobacteria bacterium | reverse complement strand
TCGCAGCTCGAGCACGCCATCGTTGTATTTGGCTTCCGCGGCACCCTCGTCGACTTCCTGCGCCAGGCTAAACGCGCGGTAGACCTTGCCGTAGTAACGCTCCGAGCGCAGTACCTTCTCGCCTTGTTTGTCTTCCTGAGTATGCTTCACTTCGGCCGCAATCGCGACCTGGTTGCCATCGATGGTGACGTTGATGTCGTCCTTCTTCACGCCCGGGATTTCGGCACGCACGGTGTAGGCGGCCTCGTCTTCCATCACATCCATGCGGGCTTTCACCGCCGGCTCGGCGTCGAGGGCCGAGGGATGCGCAACAAAGCTCCTGAACAAGCCGTCAATAGAACCGTCGAACGGGGTATATCGGGTCAAACTTACCATGGTGTGTCTCCTTGAATTAGTGCGGGCTCTGAGCGCCCTCGACGGTTATATGTGCGCGCTGGCGCGCGTTTCAAGAGCATTTTTTTCAAACCCGCCGGGCGCCGGGCTTGAGTTCTGGGGACAAAATCACTAGATTCAAGGCCGTCATTTTCGCGGGATTGCCCATGACCGATCCAGCCGCCCCGGCCGAATTCGAGAAGCATCGCGACTACCTTTATCGTTATGCGCTGTTGCAGGTGCGCGACGCCAGCCGCGCCGACGACGTGGTGCAGGAGACGTTGCTGGCCGCCATGGAAAGCGGGGGTAATTTCGCCGGCAGGTCTTCGCTCAAGACCTGGCTGACCGGGATACTCAAGCACAAGATCATCGACCTGTTCCGCAGGCAATCGCGGGAGACGCAAGTGCCTGAAGTCCCGGAAGGCGAGGACGAGCGCGAGTTCGCCGACCAGTTCTTCGACCAGGCTCGTACCGACCACTGGCATACCTTCCCGCCGATATGGCAAGACCCCGAACGCTGCTTCGAGCAGAAGCGCTTCTGGGAGGCATTCGAACGCTGCAATACCCAGCTCCCGCCGCAGACCGCACGCGTGTTCGCGATGCGGGAACTCATGGGCATGGACACGGGCGATATCTGTAAGGAACTGGGCATATCGTCGACCAACTGCTGGGTCATTCTTTATCGCGCGCGCATGAATCTGCGGGAATGCCTCGAGACAGCCTGGTTCGGACCCGAAGAAAAGGTCATTCCGGTCAAATGAAGCAATTGGGCCTTTGCGTGAAGCCGCACAACCCTCGTCAGGATCCATGCTGAACTGCAAGCAGGTTTCCGAATTGGTTTCCCATTCCATGGACCGCCGGCTCGGCTGGCTGGAACGATGGCGTCTGGGGGTGCACCTGAAAGTCTGCGAGGGCTGCAGGAACTTCCAGAAACAGGTTTCTTTCCTGCGCACGGCCTTTCGCAATCACCCGGTCATGAAGGACCGGGAGGACGAATAGAAAGCGATGCGGCGCTTTTTCACCCGCCGGCATCCAAAAGCCCCGCCGTCGCGTACTTGCCTTTGCGGCAGGCACCGACGGCCGTAACCAGGCAGACACGTCAATCACATTCGAAGGAGAACGGACCATGGAAGGCAAGAAGATCTTGGGCTTGGCGGTAGCGGCGTCCGCTGCTGCACTTTTCATTACGGGCTGTGCGAGCATGGGCAGCGGCGCCAATGGCGGGACCGAAGCCAAGGTCGCCTGCACCGGCGGCAACGCCTGCAAAGGCCAGAGCGAATGCAAGAGCGCAAACAGTTCCTGCAAAGGCCAGAATGCCTGCAAGGGCCAGGGCTTCGTTTCCCTGACGCCGGACGAATGCAAGAAAGCGACCCAGCGCTCTTAATTTGGGTGCGGGGGTCCGGTTTGCCGGACCTCCGCACTCTAGTGATCTGGATGGATTCTCCATGACAACAACTTCGGGATTGGGATTCGGGCTCGGCCTGCGCACCGACCACTACGAGGCAATCCTCGAAGAGCGTCCGCGTGTCGACTGGTTCGAAGCACTCAGCGAGAACTACCTGGTCCCCGGTGGCAAGCCGCTCTATTTTCTCGATCGCATCCGTGCCGACTACCCGCTCGTCCTGCACGGGGTATCCCTATCGATCGGCAGCACCGATCCGCTGGATCGGGATTACCTGAAAGCGCTGAAACAGCTGGCACGACGCGTGGAACCCGTATGGGTTTCCGATCATCTGTGCTGGACCGGTGTCGCCGGCAAAAATCTGCATGACCTGTTTCCCATCCCCTATACCGAAGAGTCGGTTGAGCACGTCGCTGCCCGGGTGCGCGAAGTACAGGATTTCCTCGGGCGCCAGATCCTGCTCGAGAATGTCTCGAGCTACGTGACTTTCCGCGGATCCGAAATGAGCGAATGGCATTTCCTGTCCGAAATCGCGCGACGCGCCGACTGTCACGTGCTGCTGGACGTGAACAACATCTATGTC
>JANXPQ010000382.1 GCA_025357235.1 Betaproteobacteria bacterium | reverse complement strand
CACGTTGCCGCCGTCGCAAATGCCCGGCGGGCGAGGCCCCCTCACTTCCCGCCTACCGCGGCCTCAGATCCCCAAGCGCCGCTGCTGCAGCCCGTGCACGAACTCGCCGCCTTGACGCTGCACCCGGTCACGACCACGGCAACCTCGCGTCTGTGGAACGAGTACATCGCGCGCTGCCACTATTTGGGCTACACGCCGATGTCGGGCAGCCAGATGCGCTACAACGTCTTCGCCGGCGAGCAGCTCGTCGCGCTGCTGAGCTTCGGCGCGAGCGCCTGGAAGCTGGCCGGACGCGAGCGCTTCATCGGCTGGCAAGAATCCGAGCGCCTGAAGAACTTGCAGCTCGTCGTCAACAACGCTCGCTTCCTGATCCTGCCCTGGATCCAGTCCAAAGGACTCGCCTCAAAGATCCTTTCCAAGATCGCCCGCCAGTTACCCCACGACTGGTATCAGCGCTACGGCTATCGCCCGGTTCTGTTCGAGACCTTTGTCGAGTCCCAGCGCCATCGCGGCACCTGCTACAAGGCAGCCAATTGGGTCCACGTCGGCCAAACCACGGGCCGCGGCAAGAAGTCCACGGTCCACCACCAGGTCATCCCCACCAAGGACATCTGGCTCTACCCGCTGCACAGAAACTTCGCCAGCGTGCTGTGTCGCTAGCCGGTGGCTATGGGTTCACCGAATATTTACCGTCGCAGCTCCATGCATCCGGTACCTGTCGGGCGCACGCCGCGCGCTCGAGCAGATACATGGTGGCTTCATGGCCCATGCCGCATCCTGCCGACACATAGTCGGGATGGCCATATCGCGAACCCGCGCGAGTGTCGACGGCAGCGATCTCGAGCGGCGCCAGCGTGTGTCCAATCCGCTTCAACGCGGCCTGCAAGTCATCGGCCCCATGTGCGTGCCGTCGTGGGTCGACAGGTTGACCACTCCACTGCCCAGCCTTCGCCGTCGGGCAGATCTTCCTTCTTCAATCCCGGAAAGCGGCGCGATTTGCTCGAAGGCGTCCGGCCCCGGAACGCCGGCGCAATGGCGGCGCAAGCTGCGGCAAGACTGGGCCATGCGTCGCGTCGCTTCATGAAGGCTTCCATTCGTTTGCGGTCTTGACGGCGCCGGACTTGGCCGCGGTTCAGACAGCGCCGCATCGATGCCAGCGACGATGAAATTGGCCATAAGCGCATCGCCGCTGCCGTCTCGACTACCGCGAGCACCGAACGCCCATCACGTCTCGATCCGGATGGGCGAAGATCAAAGGCCCTCTTGGAGCTTCTCGATGGATATCCAACCCGTTAGCCGGCCTTCCGTGCTCGGCGCCGGTGCGCGCCTGCCGAGCACGCCGGAGCCGATGCACTACTGGCAAGGCGCCGGCGGAAACCGTCTAGCCGGTGATTCCTGGGGTCCTGCGCAAGGGCCACTCGTTGTGCTGCAGCACGGTGGCGGCCAGACGCGGCATGCCTGGAAGCGTGTCGGTATTGCGCTGGGTGGGGCCGGCTATCACACCGTCAGTTTCGATGCCCGCGGACACGGCGATTCCGATTGGGCGCTCGATGGCGCTTACGGGCAAGACACCATGGTTGCGGACCTCGGGTGCCTGATCGCGCAACTCGGCGATCGACGACCCGTGCTCGTTGGCGCGTCGATGGGCGGCGGCACCAGCCTTGTCGCCGTGGGCGAAGACCATGTCGACGCGACGGCGCTGGTTCTCGTCGACATTGCGCCCCGGATCGAAACCGAAGGCGTGGACAAGATTCAGGCGTTCATGAGCCTGAAGCCTGAAGGCTTCGATTCGCTGCGGCAAGTGGCCGACGCCATCGCAAGCTACCAGCCGCATCGTCAGGCGCGAGGTTCGCTGGCCGGACTCGCGAAGAACGTCCGTCTCGGCGCTGACGGCAAGTACCACTGGCACTGGGATCCGCAGTTTCGGGACATCAGCCGCAAGCTCGACGTGCGCCAGCATCGCCTCGAGGCGTGCGCGCGCCGATTGACCTTGCCGACCCTGCTGGTGCGCGGCGGACTCTCCGACGTGTTGAGCGAACAAGGTGCGCGGGAATTCCTGCAACTCGCGCCGCACAGCGAGTACGTCAACGTGAGCGGTGCTGCGCACATGGTCGCCGGTGATCGCAACGACAATTTCGGCGACGCAGTGATCGAGTTCCTGGCCCGCAAGGTACCCGTGAGCGGAGAGCCCGTCCAGCCTCCGCACCAGATGCAGAAACAACGCGAAGTCACGCGCGTCGACCTCAACGATGTCCCCTGATTGCATCTGGCACGAAGCCCGACTTCGGTGAGTCGGATGAGTGGCGTCATGACCACGATCCACAAAGATCCGCCCGGCCACGTTCACGATTCGACGAGGCGCGGATTTGGCAGTAGCCTCGGACCCCATGGCTGACGATGACTGGTTGGGTACGAGATGAGCGGACCGCTGCAGGGTGTCTCCGTGATAGAGCTGGCTGGCATCGGGCCCGGCCCGTTCGCCGGGATGATGCTGGCCGACATGGGTGCCGACGTGATCCGCGTCGACCGCATGCCAACGGCCGCGGGTGGCAGCGGGCTCGGCGCGCTGCTGCGCAACGACAGCGTCGTCGATCGTGGCCGGCGCTCGATCGCGATCGACCTGAAAGACCCGCGCGGCGTCGAGATCGTGCTGCAGCTCGTCGCGCGTGCCGACAGCCTGATCGAAGGCTTTCGCCCCGGCGTGACCGAGAAGCTCGGCCTCGGGCCCGATGTCTGCCGGGCGCGCAACGCGAAGCTCGTCTACGGTCGCATGACCGGCTGGGGCCAGAGCGGGCCGCTGGCGCGGGCGGCGGGGCACGACCTGAACTACATCGCGATCTCTGGCGCACTGCATGCAATGGGTCCGAAGGATCGGCCACCGGCGCCACCGCTCAATCTCGTGGGCGACTACGGCGGCGGAGGAATGTTGCTCGCGCTCGGCGTGGTCGCGGCGCTCTACGAGGCGCAGCGCTCGGGGCTGGGTCAGGTGGTAGACGCCGCGATGACTGATGGCGCGGCGGTGCTTATGGCCGCTCAATACGGCATGGCCGCCAAAGGCTTCTGGCGCGACGAGCGCGAGAGCAATTTTCTCGACGGTTCGGCGCCGTTCTACGGCAGTTATGAGTGTGCCGATGGTCGATACGTCGCGATCGGGCCGATCGAGCCGCAGTTCTATCGCGAGTTGCTGCAGAAGTGCGGCATCGACGACCCGCACTTTGCGAAGCAATGGGAGCGGGCCGAATGGCCCGCCCTGAAAGCCAAGCTTGCGGCGATGTTCAAGGCGCGCAGTCGCGACGCCTGGAGTGCGCTGCTCGAAGGCAGCGAGGCCTGCTTCGCGCCGGTCCTCTCGATGAGCGAAGCGCCGCTGCACGCGCACAACGTGGCACGCGCCACCTTCGTCGAATCGAACGGCGCGATGCAGCCGGCGCCCGCGCCGCGCTTCGACCGCACGCCGAGCGAGTTGCCGCCACCCGCGCCGGCGATCGGCGCCGACGGGGTCGATCTGTTGCGCGCGGCCGGGCGCAGCGAAGCCGAGATCGAAGCCTTGATCGAGGCGCGGGTCGTGCATCGAGCCTGAGGTTGGGCGCGGGCCTCCACCCTCGGGGCGAGCGAACCGTCGATCGCGCTCTCAGCGGGAGGCCGCAAACTCCGGCAGGTACCAGTTGGCTCGACCGAACAGCGCCATCGCAGCGGGCAGGAGCAGGGCTCGCACGAGGGTCACGTCGGGCAACACGGCGGCGGCCAGCGCGAAGCCGAACTGCCGCAGCTCGACCACCGAGCCGGCGACGAAGCCGAGGAAGGCGGCGCCCATGATGAAGCCGGCGCCGCTGCTCATGCGACCTCGCAGGTCGAGACCGGTGGTCCGGGCAGGAACGAGGCCGCGGAATTCATGCGGACGTGGCTTGCGCGGCGCCGCGTGTCGATCACCGCGGAACCATCTGTTTCGACCTCATGCCGAGCGTTCACTGTCCTCAGCGAGCATGCGAGGTGCAGATCGCCAGCCAGGCCGGCGGCGTCCGGCTGCGGGTCGTGCCCAACGAGGTGGCGCGGCGTGCCGCCGGCCAGTTCGCTCGCGCCCAGACAGCGGGTGGCGAAGACGAACTGCTCTTCGACGCGATGCGCCGCCGGAGGGTCGACGAGGATCCCGCGTTCCTGCGGTCAGCCATCGCGCTTGCGGCCGATCGAATTCGATCGTCGAGTGCGGTCGCGAGGCTACCTGGGGTTCGTCGCGGAGGGGTTGGCTTTCTGAGGCATTGGCGGCGCGGCCCACAGCTGCCTCAACTTCTCGAGCTGGTCGTCGAAGTTCTTGTTGATCCGTGCCAGCTCAGCTTCCTGGTTCTGGCGCAGCGACTCCTGCGCCGCGAGCGCCGCGTCGTTGGAGTCGAGCACGTTCTTCACCTTGAGAGGGAGGGGTTTGCCGACCTAGAGCTCGGCCTCGTCCAGCAGTGGCTTGCGCTCGGCCAGGAGCACCTTCTTGCGCTCATCGAAGTTCCGGATCGCGCGGCGAACCTCGTCCAGCGCTTTTACGCGAGCCGTCGAAGTTGTGTTCGAGCTGGTCTTTGTCGGCGCATTCCGCGATCGGGTAATCCTGCGTGATCTTCTCGCCCTTCTTGCCGATGCAGGAGTAGATCGTGCCCGCGGCAAAGACCGTCCCCCCGAGGGTCACGCCCAGAGCGGCGCCCGCGGCAAGCACGCACAAGAATGTGGTTCGTCGAACTGCCATTGCTGTTCTCCCGCGGCACGGGCCCGACTTCTGACCGAGGAAGCGCTTCGATTGCGCCACGCTGCGCCAGATGACGACGATAGACCCAGGTCGGGCTCCAGGTGCCGCCGGGCGCTCGGTGCTCCACCGCATCGTGAGGGGGCCGGCGACGGGCGAGATGCTCAGGCCAGTGCCACCCAGCGACTTCCTTCAGCCGAAGACTTCACTGCGGCTTCGATGAAGGCCATGCCCTTGATGCCGTCGGCGATGGTCGGAAAGTTCACGGCAGGATCGAGCGGGGTCCCGCTGCGGACCGCGCGGATCGCTTGCGCGATTTCGCTGTAGATCGTCGCGAAGCCTTCGAGATAGCCCTCGGGATGGCCCGAAGGAATTCGCGTCACGCGCGCCGCGTCGGCATTGGCCGCAGCCGTGCCGCGCGCGATGATCTGCGTCGCCTGGCCGAGCGGCGACCAGTGAAGCTGGTTGGGATGTTCCTGCTGCCACGCGAGCCCGCCCAGGTTGCCGTAGACGCGCAATCGCAATGCGTTCTCGTTGCCCGGCGCAACCTGGCTGGCCCAGAGCAGCCCACGCGCGCCGTTGGTGTAGCGCAGCATCACCTGCACGTTGTCGTCGAGCCGGCGACCCGCGACGAAGGTGCTCAACTCGGCGCACAGCTCATGCACCTCGAGCCCGGTCACGTAGTCGGCCAGGTTGAAGGCGTGCGTGCCGATGTCGCCGACGCAGCCGCCGGCCCCCGAGCGCTTCGGGTCGGTGCGCCATTCGGCCTGCTTCTGGCCGGTCGATTCGAGCGGACCGCTCAGCCAGTCCTGCGGATACTCGACCTGCACCACACGGATCGTGCCGAGCGCACCGTCGGCCACCAAGCGCCGCGCGTGCCGCACCATCGGGTAGCCGGTGTAGTTGTGGGTGAGGGCGAAGATGCGGCCCTGCTTTTTCGCCAGCGTTTCGAGGCGGCGTGCGTCTTCGAGCGTCGTCGTCACCGGCTTGTCGCAGATCACGTGGATGCCCGCCTCCAGAAACGCTTCGGCCACCGGCGCGTGCTGGTCGTTCGGCGTGACGA
>JANXPQ010000372.1 GCA_025357235.1 Betaproteobacteria bacterium | reverse complement strand
GTCCGGACGCCCTCAAGAACGCACGACCTGCCGCTTTGGTTTATTTCGGCGGCAGTGCAAAGACCGTCAGCGAACCGCCCAGTTCGGTGTAGTTGGCAAGTTCCTTGTATCCGCCCACTGCACCCAGGCCGTCGGCATCCTTCTCAAGACCCGCCGCCAGACCGATTCCGGCCCAGCCGCCAATGCCCGAAAATACGCCTATGTACTGCTTGCCGTTGTGCTGGTAGGTGAAGACGTTGCCGATGATGCCCGACGGCGTCTTGAACTTGTACAGTTCCTTGTTGATGTCCTTCGCGTCGACGCACTTCAGATAGCCTTCCAGGGTACCGTAGCAGGCGATTCCACCGGCGGTCGTGAGCGCTCCGCTCCAAACTGAGAATTTCTCGCCATGGCTTTGCACGATCTTGCCCTGCCCTGCATCCCAGGTGATGAAGTTACCCATGTTCTTTCCACCCGGTGCCGGATACATCGCCAGTGTTGCACCTACATAGGGCTGGCCGGCGACATACTCAACTGCAAACGGCTCATAATCCATGCACACGTGGTTCGTCGGCACGTAGAACAGACCGGTGTTCGGATCGAATGACGCTGGCTGCTCGTCCTTCGAACCGAGTGCGGCGGGACATACGCCCTTGGTATTCTTTTCCGGACCGTTTTGAGCGGTCGAGTACCTCGATACCACCTGCGGACGGCCGGTCTTCATGTCGACATGCGTGGCCCAGTTCACGGCTGGATCGTACTTCTGCGCGACCAGCAATGCGCCGTTGGTGCGATCCAAGGTGTAGCCGAAGCCGTTGCGGTCGAAATGCACCAGCGCCTTGGTCATTTTGCCCTTGACCTTGATGTCCGCCAGGATCATCTCGTTGATGCCGTCGAAATCCCACTCATCGTACGGCGTCATCTGATAGACCCATTTCACCTTGCCGGTATCCACGTCGCGCGCCCAGATCGACATCGACCACCTGTTGTCGCCGGGACGTTGCGCCGGATTCCAGGTGCTGGGGTTGCCGCTGCCGTAGTACATCAGGTTCAGCGCCTTGTCGTAGCTGTACCAGCCCCAGGTGGTGCCGCCGCCGGTCTTCCACTGATCTTCCTGCCAGGTGCTGACTGAAGAATCCGCCCCGACCGGCTGGACACTGCCGTCCTTCCAGGTCGTAGTCGTATTCGGGTCAATCAACATCTCCTCGTCAGGACCGACGCTGTAGCCCCTCCAGACCAGATCACCACTGTTGATGTTGTACGCGGAAATATAGCCGCGCACGCCCCACTCGCCGCCGGAAATACCGGTGATCACCTTGTCCTTGAACACGTGCGGTGCATTGGTATTCACCGCACCGAGCGAGGGATCGCCGTTCTTGACCGACCAGACAACCTTGCCGGTCTTGGCATCGAGCGCCACCAGCATGCTGTCCGCCTGCTGCAGGAACACCTTGCCTTCGGCGTAAGCGAGCCCGCGGTTCACGGTATCACAGCACATCTGCGGAATGACGGCCGGATCCTGCTTCGGCTCGTATTTCCATTTGATGGTCTGGTTGTTCAGGTCCATCGCGAACACCTTGTTCGGGAATGCGCTGTGGAGGTACATCATGTCGCCGATCACGAGCGGGGAACCTTCGTGACCGCGCAGGACGCCGGTGGAGAACGTCCACGCAACCTGCATTTTGCCCACGTTGCCGGCGTTGATCTGATTGAGCTTGCTATAGCGCTGGTTGTACATGTCGCCAGCCTGCATCGCCCAGTTCGCCGAATTCGCGATGTTCTTTTCGACGTCGGAGTTGGCCTGTGCGATCCCTGTCACGGCGACCAGAGCCAACGGCACTGCCAGGTAACAGAATTTAAATCTCATCTCTCCTCCTACTTATAATGTTTGATTTTGAAGTGGAACGAGGACTTCACATTGCCCCACGGCCAACCAACGTGCTACCTCTCGCGCCGTAATGGCATACACATTTCAGGCACACGCAATCCGCGAGAAAATCACACCGAACGTGTGCAGCTATAACAGCACAGTGGATTTACAGGGTCAATGATTTTCCTGAATGAAAAATGCATATGCGGCAACGCAAATTTGCCGCGAGTGTTTCAGTTCTGGACAACTGTTTCAGGATGGAGCAAGTGCATTCCGAAGCGTCTCATCGGCGCAACGTGTACGGCAGGCAACTGCAAATAAACGCGGCGATCCGAATGTCCATCGATTCATCCGAAGCAATGTGCGCGACCGATTCGCGCCGGCCCGGTTCTCAGGAAGGCAGCAAACCGGTCTGCTTGAGTTTTCGATAAAGCGTAGTGCGGCTGACGCCGAGCTGCCGCGCCGCCGCGGATATGTTGCCGTGGTTGTGGCGTATCGTTTCCTGGATCGCGTGCAATTCGATTTTCTCCAGGCTGTCGGTCGTGGCGACGTAGGCGGCGGACGGTGCCGTACCCTGCTCCATCTGCGCAAGGAAATCCTCGGGCAGATGCTGGCGCTCGACCACCTCGCCGTCCTCCACCATCGCGATGGCGGTGCGAATCACCCAATGCATCTGGCGGACGTTTCCGGGCCAGGGATGGTGCACGAATATCTGCAGCACTTCTTCCGAGATTTCGATACGGCGCGCGGCGCCGGATTCCTTTGCATCCAGCGCCTTCGCCAGTTCGATGATGTCCTTGCGATGGCGAAGCGGCGGCAGCTGCAACGTCAGTCCATTCAGCCGGTAGTAGAGATCTTCGCGGAATTCTCCAGCCCTGACCAGGTCGGCGAGACTGTGATGAGTCGCGCATACCACGGCAATATCGACCGCGACCGGCACCCCGCCCAGCGGAGTCACGGTGCGATCCTGGAGGACATTGAGCAATCGCGCCTGCAGCGCCAGCGGCATCTCGCCGATTTCGTCGAGAAACAGCGTGCCGCCATTCGCGCGCTGGATCTTGCCCGGCGCGCCTTTGCGCTTGGTACCGGTAATCTCGCCGTCCTCGAATCCCAACAATTCCGCCGCCATCAGCGCTTCCGGAATGGCCGCGCAATTGAGGGCGACGAATTCATGTGCTGCGCGCGGCCCGCTGTTATGGATCGCGCGTGCGAACCACTCCTTGCCGGTACCGGTCTCCCCCTCGATCAGGATCGGGATGTCCCGTCCAAGCGTGCGCCTGGCCTTGTCGATGGTGACCAGCAGCGCCGGATCGGAGGCGCCGAGCGCTTCGAGCGTCAGCGCCTGCCGGGCCGGCTCGGCGGAAAGTTTCTTTTCCTGGCTGGAAGGTTCGATTGCCGCACTGGGAATCACCTGACTCGGAACGGCGGGATGCGCAAGTTGCAGGAATACCGGCACGCCGCTGTGTTGCAGGCGGGCCTGGATGGTCGATGGCGATCCGGAACGCAGCTTGTCGAGTATCTGCTCGAAATGCGCATCGAACAACGCCTCGAACCGTCCGTGGAATTCACCCGTCCTCAGGCCAAGATAACCGCAGGTCGCCGGCGTTGCCGCGAGAAATTCGCCATCCGGCGAGAACGCGACCTGAACGTCGAAGGGACTGCCGAGATAGCTCTGCTCCGGATGAACGTTGAACACCACGTCGCTGCTGAAACGGTGCTGGAACATCTGCCTTTCGATGACACGCACCGACATCTGTACCAGGGCAAGCGTGTGGCGCTGGTGATAGCGGTAGTCGCAGGTTATATCGAGAACGCCGGCGACATCGCCGAATGGATCCAGCACCGGTGCCGCCGAACAGGCGAGGAAATGATTTGTGCGAATGTAGTGATGTCCTGCATAGACCACGATCGGCTGGCGTTCGATGACCGCTGTGCCGATCGCGTTGGTCCCTTTCTGGTCCTCCGCCCAGGAGACGCCCGGCTTCAGCGCGATATGTTGCGCCTTGGGCAGGAAATCGGGATCGCCCATCGAGTGCAGGATGAACCCCTCGCCACTGCACAACAGGACGACGCTGCCGGAGCCGGTCAGCTGATGATGGAGGTTCTCCATCACCGGCGTCGCCAGATTGATCAGGTTGCCATGCTGGCTGACGACGATGCGCAGATCGGTTTCATCGGCCCGGCCGATCTCGCGGATGCGGTCATAGGCCACGCCGAAGGCGGCGCTACGCTGCCAGGATCGCTCGATGAAATCGGGAACGGCGCCTCGCGGTACCCGCCCCTTGCTGAGGAACTGTCCATAGGCGCGACGGATCGCCGCCACGTCGGTGGCGGGCTGATGCTGTTTCATTCGACCTCCTCCCCCCATTCCCCGGCCGAAGGTGAGCAGCCGGACAAGAGGGATATTGTTACCGGAGATCGTGGCGGAGAGCCTCTCCTGAAGCCGATCATTCGCAGCCACGAACCGGGTGACGAATCCCGCGTTCTTGAGGACGCTTTCCTGCATACAAACACAGACGCCCCGATGCGGTCAACGTCCTTTCCATGATCGCTGGCAAGCGGAAATATTCATTTTGCAGCGCAAGATTTCTTCGC
>JANXPQ010000317.1 GCA_025357235.1 Betaproteobacteria bacterium | reverse complement strand
GACCTTCCGCGGTGAGCTCCTGGATGAGTTGCACGCCCGATGAGCTGTCTTCGATCAGGATGATCTGGGGTCTGTAGGTCTGTGCTTGCTCGCGCACGGCGCGCTTGAGCTCGGGGTAGTTCAGGCGCTTGCGAAGGACGTGCAGCAGGTAGTACTGACGGATCCCGGTAGCGGGGTCTTTTCTGACGCCCCAAGTAGTGCAGACGCTATAGTCGGCGAGCTCCTTTGCCTTGCTCGCGGTGTCCCAAGATTGGATCAGGCGATCGAAGCGCTCCGGCAGCTCCGCCACGCCATGGAGCACAAACCACGACCGCTTCACGATCCCGCCATCGAGCGGCGCTGGCGCCTGCTGGTACTGGCTTGCGAATGCGTACGGCCCCAGGGTCTGACGGATTTGAGCGAGCACTTCCAGGGGCTCGCGGCCCGGGTGAAGCGCCTCCCCCGCCTTGCGGCTGAAGCGGTCGGTGCCGTACGGAGTCTCGATCGCGTAGGCCTCGTCCGCCTCCGCAATCGCCGGGAGGCTAAGAATTTCCCAAGGTTCTTGGGTAAGGACGTGGCCGACCAAATCATCCTCATGTAGCCGCTGCATGACAATCACGATGGCGCCGCTCGCCTTACTGTTCTGGCGGCTGTACAGGGTGTTGCCGAACCAGGCATTCACCCGATTGCGCAGGGCGTCCGAGAGCGCATCCTCGGGCTTCATGGGGTCATCGATGATGATTAGATCCGCGCCTCTGCCGGTGATCACCCCCTCGACCGAAGTCGCCTTGCGAAAGCCGTGGCGGGTGGTCGCGAACTCGGCCACTGCTTGCTTGGGTCCAGTGAGGCGCGTCCCCGGAAAGAGCGCCTTGTACCAATCTGATTGCATGATGAGGAGGCAGTCCTTCGCGTGCTTGTCCGCGAGGTCCTGGGCGTAGCTCACCACCAGGATCTGGGCTGAGTGGTTATGGCCAAGCACCCATGCCGGAAACGCGACCGACACGATGAGCGACTTCAACATCCGCGGCGGCATGTTGATGATGAGGCGACGCTTTCGGCCTTGCCGGACAGCATCCAGCATCCAAGCGGTCAGGACGATGTGCCAGTTGGGATCAAACTCGGCCTGCGGATTGAGGTAGCGAAAGCAGCGCTCAGCGAACGCCGGAAAGTCTGAGCGGAGCATCGCGCGGAAGAATTTGACCTTTCCCATCGCGTGCCGTATTGCCCGGTTAGGCATTTTCATTGCTGTCTCCTTTCTTGCCGAGTGGTTGCATTCGTGCGAGGAATCCTTCAAGAACCTTGCGATCATCTTCGGGGAGGTCTGCGGGTGAGTCCTTCGGTTCGAACTGCGCCTCTATCGTCCGCACCAAATCGATCAGGAAACGAATGGAGCCAGGATCGCCCGAGGCGGCCTTGTTGACGATCTGTTTGGTCGCGATTTCGAGCTTGGTGAAGGAGCGGCGCCGGCCGTTCTCCGTGACCTCTACCCGCTCGCGCAGTGCCCGCGCGAGGACCGTTGCGATGCTTAGCGAACCCGCCGGGCGCCCTTTCGCATTTCCGGACTTGCCCGCCTTGAACTGATGCTCGCGCGGCGGTTTGCCATAGCCGACCGGGTAGCCCCGGGAGGAGCTTTTTCGAGGGGACTTAGACATGGCGCACCCCCTTACGGGCGAGCTTTGCGGCGATCGCATCGAAGGTACGGCCCGAAGCTGCGTGCCGTGCCTCCCCGCCCGTGAACTTCTGCCAACGGCGCACGGTGAGGTCCACGAACCGGGGCTCGATCTCTATCCCGTAGCAGGCTCGGCCCGTGCGCTCCGCAGCAATCACCGTGGTGCCGCTGCCAAGGGTCGCATCGAGCACGAGATCACCCCGGCGCGTGCAATCCAAGATGATGTCCACGATGAGCTGGGTCGGCTTGATGGTCGCGTGATCGGCAAGCGAGACCCCGTCATCGGTCGCCCGGCCAAAGCTATTCATCCCCGGCAGCGTCCAGACGTTGGTCCGGTAGCGGCCGTGTTTGCCTAGCTCGATGTTGTTCCGGTGCGGTTTACGGCCGTTCTTGAAAACGAGCACCAGCTCGTGCTGCGAGCGGTAGAGCGAGCCCATGCCGCCATTTGCCTTGACCCAGGCGCAGAGCGCCTTGAGTTCCGTGTAGGTCTTTCGCCCGACGCTAAGGAGCTCCCAGAGGTGCCGCCAATCCATGAAGAGGTAGTGCAGCGACCCATCCACCGTGTGGCGGACGTACTGGGTGCAGACCGACGTGAGAAACTGCGTGAACTCCGGTTCAGACATCTCCCCCGCCGCCATCGCAAAGTCCTCGTGGTGGACGGAGCCAAGCCCGCTAATGTCCTTGGCCGCGAGGTTGTACGGGAGGTCCGAGACCACGGCGTGTGCCTTCTGACCATTCATGAGCGCATCGAACGCCCGCGGCTCGAGCGCATTGCCATCCAACACGCGATGTCGGCCAAGCTCCCAGAGATCACCTGGCTTGCTTACGACCCGGGGCTTGGGCGCCGGAATCTTGTCGGCAGGGTCCTGCCCGGGAGCCTTCGTTGCGGGTTCGCCGACGAGTAGGTCGATCTGGGCGGTCTCAAAGCCAAGATCCTCGATCGAGAGATTGAGCCCGGATTTAAGGAGCAGTCTCACCTGCTCGCGAAGGAGCCCTTCGTCCCACTCCGCGAGCGTCGCAAGCTGGTTGTCGGCGAGGGCCAGAGCCCTCGCCTGCGCGTCAGTGAGGTTCTCCAGCGCGATTGTGGGCACTTCCTCGAGCCCAAGCTCTTTGGCCGCCGCCAGGCGCCCATGCCCCACGATGACGCGACCGCTCGCGTCGGTGACGATCGGAAAGACAAACCCGAACGTCGTGATACTGAGCGCGATCTTGCGCAGCTGAGACTTGCTATGAATCCTGGGGTTGCGTGGATCCGGGATGAGATCCGCGATCGGCCGAGTCTTGACTTCTAACTGCGGCCCTCGGAGAGCCGCGCCTACTGGATCCTGTCGCCTCTGAAACGGTACGCGAGCCATGTCTTTCCTCCTTGGAGGGGTTGAACACAGCTCGTCAATATGTCAGCGCGATTTGCCTCTGAGGGATTGGAATTAGTCCAAAATTGGTACCCAGGTAATAGTCGTCATTTCGGGCGATCGTGCCGGTTGACCCGGTCATTTGGCTTGACCGCAACACCGATGGTCCCAGCCCCGGGCTCCTTCGCCTTAAAAACCCACATCTGCGGGTGCCATCGCGGTCGAAGGCACGCGAGGATGCGCTTGACCCCAGTAAGAGAAATGCGAATCCCGGGATAGCGGCCTCGAACAGTCTCTACCGCATGCTCAAGAGCGGCGTCGCGCTTCTCACCAGAAGTCCGCGCCTCGTCGAAGGCACTTTTGACGGCCGCCGCTCGGAGGAATTGCGCGACCGCTTTCGAATTCTTCTTTATTGAACGCCGGTGAGATTTGGTCATTCGCATACTTAAGTAGGAAGTCTACACGCCCCGGTAAATACCGAATAGCACCGTAGTTGGCTAGTCCGAGGCCTCCAGCCCTTGGAAACTCGGGGCTGCAACTCGAGATCCGCGGCCGCCAAGTCTCCCAGATCGCTCTGAACGCCCTTTCTGAAGTCTCTGAGGTTTCCGGGGGCCGCGTTCGAGTGATGCGCCTGCTCCATTTTCGTCAGACCTCCGAGAAACAGTACCCGAAATAGCCCCGGCAAGCCACTGACCAAGCGCAACGATACCGAATAGGAACGATAGGTTCACGGACGCGACCGCCACCCTGCTGATGGCACAACGTACGGAGCGGGCTAATTCCTGACCGTATAAAGCCGTCTATTTTCTTAGCTCGCGAAGTTGCTGATCAACTTCGTTCCATGGGAGGCGGCGATCCGCGTCACGCATTTTGGTGTAGGCCGTTTCCGCTTGTCTGACGTTTATCGTGCGCGATTTAACCATTTGTTCAATGAGCCAGAGAGTGCCGTGGACTTCGATCCCCTCCGTTTGACCTGCCGTCCGCAGCCGTCCATCACCCGTCAACAACGGACACTTTTCCTGCGAAGCAAGTGCGAGCGCGAGCAGGTCACTAATACCGGCACCGAGTCCTCTGTACTTTTCGACCAGTCGGCCCGCGTAGGCGACGGTATCCTCATTCAACTCTAGGCGCTTGAGGCCCAGACGAGGTAATTCCGGATGGTCGGTCCGGAGTTCCTCCTCATACAGGACATCGGGGACGGCGAACGTCGCATCGAAGCGGAACATCAGGCGGAGCAGCCCGCCTGTGTTCAT
>JANXPQ010000314.1 GCA_025357235.1 Betaproteobacteria bacterium | reverse complement strand
GCGGCGGTGGCGGAGCGGGAGGCCACATCACGACTGCCGGCGAGACGGGCACGCCCGACCCCAGCGCGGCCCAGGTCACAACCACGTCGACGACTTCGCCCGACTCGACGCCCCTCGTGGCCATCCCCGTCAGCGACACATCCGACTCCGCAACCCCCGTCGCCCGACCGGCCGCCCACGCCTCGTCCGTCCACGACTTCGCGCTCGGCTTGGTCAACCACTATCACGTGTGGCTGTTGTTTGCGGGCTTTGGGCTGCTGCTTCTGGCTGTCTACATCCTGTAAAAAAACGGGCCGGTCGGGACCGGCCCTTGTACGGCTACGGGCATCGCCCGTTCAGCGATTCGGTTGCGGGGTAATGCGCAGGTAAGGCTTCACTGCCTTGTAGCCCTTCGGAAATTTCTGCTTGATCACTTCCGGGTCCTGGATCGAGGGCACGATCACCACGTCGTCGCCATCCTTCCAGTTTACCGGCGTCGCTACGCTGTAACGGTCGGTCAGCTGCAGGGAGTCGATCACGCGCAGGATCTCGTCGAAATTGCGACCGGTGCTGGCGGGATAAGTAAACGTCGTGCGGATCTTCTTGTTCGGATCGATGATGAAGACCGAGCGCACCGTGAGGGTGTCGTTTGCATTGGGGTGGATCATGTCGTACAGGTTCGACACCTTCTTGTCGGCATCGGCGAGGATCGGGAAATTCATTTTGGTGTGCTGGGTTTCCTCGATGTCGCCAATCCATTTATGGTGGGAATCGAGCGGATCCACGCTGATCGCTATGGCCTTAACGCCGCGCTTGTCGAATTCGGACTTCAGCTTGGCCGTGTAGCCCAGTTCAGTCGTGCAGACCGGCGTAAAGTCTTTCGGGTGAGAGAACAGCACCACCCAGCTTTTGTCGGCCCACTGGTGAAAGTTGATGGTTCCCTGGGTGGATTCCTGGGTAAAGTCGGGGGCGATGTCGCCCAAGCGCAGAGTGGCCACGAGTGATCTCCGGTAGGTTTTCGATGGATCGGGGGCGTTACTTTACTCGTCCGACACTTATTCCACAAACGACCTGTTTTTCATATTCTTATGCCTTGGCACGCATGGAGGGAGGGGATGCATGGATAGAAAAAAAGTGAATTCCAGTTCGATCCGGTCGGTCGGTTACGACGAGCGCAGCCGCGTGCTCGAGGTGGAATTCAACGACGGACGGGTCAACCAGTATTCGGGCGTTTCCGCGGAGGTTCACCGCCGATTGACAAGCGCGCCGTCTATCGTCAGCTATTTCCGCGACAACATCGAAGAGTCATTTACCGCGAAGCGGCTTCGCTAGCTGGCCGGGGGCCAGCTAATTCAGATATTCAGCAGTCCGGCTCGCCGGCCGCGGGTCGCGGCGCGGGATCGAAGCCGAACTTCTGCGGAACTTCCCCGGTCTGGATGCGGCCGATGGGCACGCGGCTGCCCGCGTAATCGACGTATACGCCGGTCGCGTGACGGCGTGCGTCAGTATCGAAAGCACGGGCAAGCAGGGCGTCGCTGATCGACTTGCCGTGCAGATCGGTGAACAGTCCCGTTACCCTCCCCAGATCGCGATCGTTCAGAACACCCATCCCGGTTGCCCAGCGCAGCAGCAGCGAGCCGGTGTCGTCGACCCAGGCGCCCGAGACTTTTGCGATGGACTGGCCGATGTGCGTTTCCAGCGCCGTGGAAGCGTCGCCGGCGGTATGGATGACGAACGGCGTGTATTCGAGCGTGACAAAAACCCGCTGCGGGCCGTTCTGGAAGAACCAGCGTCCCTGTTCGTCCTCGGCGTAATTGCGGCCGATAAAGTCGGTCACGCCGGCATTCGCGATCCGGTCGCCCTTGATCAGCCACGTGCCGCGACGATCAAGGCTCAGCCATCCGAATACATTGGGGACGGCTGGCCATTTGGCCATGGCCTGGATAACTATCGGATCCACGTGGATGAGAAATTAACGTAATAATATGGAGTCACGGCAAAATTGTACGCGCTGTGCGGACAAGGCTTGCCCCGGTCACCAATCACTGACCACCAATCACGGGAATATCATGGCGCTGACCTTCTACTATGGTTCCGGTTCCCCTTACGCATGGCGTGTGTGGCTCGCGCTGGAGCATAAGGGAATCCCCTATGAATTGAAGACCGTTTCGTTCTCGGCTGGAGACCTCACCAAACCTGAGTATCTGGCGATGAATCCGCGGCACAAGGTGCCGACGATCGCCGAAGGGGATTTTTCGCTTTATGAATCGGCGGCCATCCTCGAATACCTGGAGGAGCAGTACTCAACCGGCAAAGTACTTTTTCCGGGCAGTGTCAGGCATCGCGCCACGATACGCCGGTTGGTGCGCGAGGCTGACGAATACCTCGCGCATGCGCTGGAACGGCTGGTCGACCATGTCCTGTTCACCAAGCAGGAAAAATGGGACCTGCAGGAAATTGCGGCGGGTCGCAAAGCCTTTCTCGAGGAATTGGCCATCTTCGAAGGTTATCTGCGCGGTGACTGGTTCGGCGTCGAATTGTGCGCTGCCGATTTCACTATATTTCCCATCATTGCGCTGTGTTTGCGCATGGAAAAGAAAAAGCCGGATCTGAACGTAACCGGTGCCCTCGGACCGAAAATCGCGGCCTGGATGAAGCGCATGCAGGCGCTGCCGTATTTCGACAAGACCTATCCGCCGCACTGGAAAGCCTGACGGCAGAAGTAAGGCGAAAGAAGAAAGGTTAAAGGGGAAAGGTATAAGTAAGGTTGACGCCCTGAAGCTTTAACGCCTGGACTTTCAACTTTCACCTTTTCGCTTTGACCTCGCTTTCTTCATTTCCGGGTGATTTTCGCGGAAAGTGACAGGCTCTCTTCGATCACTCTGAACAGCCGGTCTATGTTCGGGTGTTTGCCGGGATTCTTCTCGGCATCGTTGGTGTGTTCCGCAAATAGCGTCAGGCCTTCCATCGCTGCTGCGGCATTGATCTTGCGGTAGCACAGGATGAGGTGGTTGTAGACGGCCAGGGATCCGGCCTTGCCGGGCTTGTTTTCGAGCGTGGCCACGACTTTGCCGCTCGCGTCGAGCAATTCCATTTGCTCGATGCCTTCCACACCCGGAATCTGTTTCAGATTGTCTGCGAACGCCATCTGCCTTTTCCGATTTGTCCTTATGTAGTTGATCTTCGTCACGCCGTCACGAAGATGCGGGTCGCGCCCGCATGCGATGGAATTGTAGCTCCGGCATGACATTGGCCAGATCGCTCACCGGGATAGAGCTGTGGTCGATTCCAATGACTTCTGGCATGGGGCGCTGCAGCGGGCTTTCGGGCCCGGCTTTCGGTAACATTATGCCCAAACCGACAACCAGCCCGCAGGGAGCATTTTTCGTGACTCATTTCAACCCGAGAGCGACGGCATGAGCATTCTGCTCGGCTGCGTTGCCGACGATTTCACCGGCGCCACCGACCTCGCCAATACGCTCGTCAAGGCCGGCATGCGCACCGTCCAGTTGCTCGGCGTGCCGCGCAAGGGTCTGAAAGTCCCCGAGGCCGATTGCATCATCATCGCGCTCAAATCGCGCAGCAATCCGGTCGGCGAGTCCGTCGCGATGTCGCTCGCTGCGCTGGACTGGCTGCAGCAGCAGGGTGCGAAGCAGCTCTATTTCAAATATTGCTCGACCTTCGATTCCACCGACAAGGGCAATATCGGCCCCGTGGCCGACGCCATGCTGGATGCGATCGGCGCCGACTTTACGGTGTTCAACCCGTCCTTCCCGACCAACAAGCGCACCGTCTATAAGGGCTACCTCTTCGTCGGCGACGAATTGCTGTCCGAATCCGGCATGCGCCACCATCCGCTGACGCCGATGACCGATCCTTCGCTGGTGCGCGTGCTGCAGCGGCAGACCAAACACAAGGTCGGGCTGGTGCAATATTCGACCATCGTCAAAGGTGCGTCGGCGACTTGCAGCGCGTTCGAGGATCTGCGCAAGCAGGGTATTCGGCATGCCGTGCTCGATTCCATCACCGACGATCATCTAATGACGCTGGGCGAAGCCTGTGCCGACATGAAGCTGGTCACCGGTGGCTCCGGCATGGCGATGGGCCTGCCCGCCAATTTCATCCGGCAGGGCCTCATGAAAAGCGGCCAGCACGCAACGCTGCCGAAGGTGACCGGCCCCACGGTCGTGATAGCGGGGTCATGCTCGGTGGCGACGCAGGGCCAGGTCGCGCTCATGAAGAAGGATCACGAGGCATTCGAACTGGATCCGATGGCAATCGCTTCGGGGCGCGACGTTGCACAGGACGCGCTCGACTGGGCAGGCAAGCGGCTGTCTGAAAAACCCGTGCTGATTTTTTCCACCGGCACGCCGGAGCGGGTCAAAGCCGTGCAGGACAAACTCGGCCGCGAGCACGCCGGCACCATGGTGGAGGAAACCTTCGGCAAGATCGCGAAGGGGCTGGTTGCGAAAGGCGTGCGCAGGCTGCTGGTCGCAGGCGGTGAGACGTCCGGTGCGGTAGTCGGCGCGCTCGGCGTGGAGGGACTGGCGATCGGACCGGAAATCGACCCGGGCGTGCCTTGGACCTTCTCGATCGGCGAACCTTCGCTTGCCCTGGCTTTGAAATCCGGCAACTTCGGCACCCCGGATTTCTTCACCAAAGCCTTCAAGCTTCAACCTTGACTCAAAAATGGCTGAACCACGGAGGACACGGAGAGCACGGAGGAAAGACGTAGAACAGGAAGGTAACCGACTGCCAGTGGGCGCGGGAACAAGCGAGTCTATGCAAACACGAACTGCCCGGTCAGCGTTAACAGTCCGGGCAATCCTCTTGACTCTCCGTGTCCTCCGTGTCCTCCGTGTCCTCCGTGGTTCAATTGGTTTTTCTAAACAGATAAAAGCATGAACGAAACCAAACTCAGGGAAGAAATCTGTATGTTCGGCAAGTCGATGTTCGACCGCGGACTGACAGTCGGCAGTTCCGGCAACATCAGCGTGCGTCTCGACGACGGCTGGCTGATGACCCCGACCAATTCCAGCCTGGGCCGGCTCGACCCGGCGACATTGTCGAAAGTGAACGACAAGGGAACCCTGTTGTCCGGCGCGAAGCAGACCAAGGAATCCTTCCTGCATCTTTCCGTGTATGGGCAGCGTCCGACGGCAGGCGCGATCGTGCATTTGCATTCGACCCATTCAGTCGCCGTATCCTGCCTTGCCGACGTCGATCCGAAGCAGCCCATTCCGCCGATCACCGCTTACTACGTCATGAAAATCGGCAACCTCGTTCTGCTGCCTTATTACGCGCCGGGCGACATGACGCTGGCCAATGCGGTGAAGGAGGTGGCGGGAAAACACCACGCGATCCTCCTGGCCAATCACGGCCCGATCGTGGCCGGCAAGGATCTCGAAAGCGCCGTCTATGCGACCGAGGAACTCGAAGAAACCGCCAGGCTCTATCTGTTGCTGAGGGGCAGCCGGCTCAACATCCTGTCGCCCGAACAGGTGGCCGAGCTGTACAGGAAGTGGCCGCAGTAAAACGCAGGGCCGAGTTGAAAGGGACGAGGGCCGAGTAAATGCGCGGCGACGCCTTGGTATTAATACCTGAATCCGTCCGCCCGCCTGCTCCGTATCAGTCGGCGTGGGGCGCCGGGCCAGACCGGGTCGTTGTAAGGTTCCGGACACGGCGCCGACAGATGGCGGCAGTATGGATAATTCAAGCAACATGACCTCACTAACTCAAGGAGATTTTATGAACCAGAAACTCATCGTCAGTTCGGCGTTGGCCGGCCTCATGGCCCTGGCCGTGGCCGGAAACGCAATGGCCGCCGAGGAAAAAGGCAAGGAAAAGTGCTTCGGTATTGCCAAGGCTGGTTCGAACGACTGCGCCAATGCCACCGGCACGCACTCCTGCGCCGGGCAAGCCGGTACCGACAAGGCGCCGGAAGAATGGAATTACGTCGCCAAGGGTACCTGCGACAAGCTGGGCGGCAAACTGGCGTTCAAGAAGTAACCCGCGACATCCCTCTCCTCATCGGCACGGGCGGCTTCAACAGCTCGTGCCGATTCATTCCAGCATGAGCCTGCTCAGCGCTCCCGAGGACAATGCCGCCGTGCGTGGCGTCGGCGTCGGCTTGCGCGCCAGCCACTACCGCGAGTTCCTCGATTTGCGTCCGCAGGTAGAGTGGCTGGAAGTCCACAGCGAAAACTATTTCGGCGACGGAGGTTACGATCTCCACGTGCTTGAGCGCCTGCGCCCGCACTATCCCGTCAGCCTGCATGGCGTGGCCTTGTCGCTCGGATCGGCCGACGGCGTGCGGGCAGCGCATCTGGCAAAACTCAAACGGCTGGTCGATCGCATCGAGCCGGCCCTGGTCTCGGAGCATCTTTGCTGGGCCGCGCTCGGCCCGCGCCATTTCAACGATCTGCTGCCTCTGCCTTACACCCGTGAAGCGCTGGACCAGGTGGTTTCGCAGGTCACGCAAGTGCAGGAAACCTTGCAGCGGAGGGTCCTCGTCGAGAATGTGTCGAGTTACCTGCAATTCCGCGCGTCCGAAATGTCCGAGTTCGGCTTCCTTGCCGAACTGGCGAAACGCAGCGGCTGCGGCATCCTGCTCGATATCAACAATGTATTCGTCAATTCGGTCAATCATGGCTTCGATCCCGCACAGGCATTGCTCGAAATCCCGGGGGAAGCCGTCGGCGAAATTCATCTTGCCGGGCATTCCGCGGCCGGGGACCTGCTGATCGACGATCACGGCTCTCGCGTCGTGCCGCAGGTGTGGAGTCTCTACGAGGCCGTGTACCGGCGTCTTGGTCCGGTGCCCACGCTCATCGAATGGGACACGTCGATTCCGCCACTCGACGTCCTGCTCGACGAAGCCAGGACAGCGCAACGCATCTCGCAGGTGGCCCATGCGTGACCTGTCCGCGCTCCAGGCGCAGTTCGGCGCCGGTCTGGATGCCCCCGTTTGCGCCGCCGATGCGCTGGAAATATTTCTTGGGGAGCCGGAGCAGGTAAGGAAGCGCCTCGAGATCTATCGCGGCAACACGGCGGCAAATGCCGCCAAGGCGATCCGCGCGGCGTATCCCGTCGTCGAAAAAATTGTCGGCGTGGAATTCTTTGCCGGCCTGACTCGGGAATACCGATCGCGCTTCCCGTCGAACAGCGGCGACCTCAACGAATACGGCGAATCCTTCGCCGCCTTCCTCGCCGGCTTTGCACCTGCAAAAGAAATGCCCTATCTGGCGGATGTGGCTCGCCTGGAATGGCAGGTACACCTCGCGCACTATGCCGCCGATCCGGCGCCCTTCGATCCCGCACGGCTGGCCTCGGTGCCGCCCGAGCGCCAACTGCAGTTGCGCCCGTGGCTGCACCCGGCCTGCCATGTCCTGCATTCCATCCATCCGATTGCGCGGCTCTGGGAAGTGCACCAGGACGCATTCAGCGGCGAGTTCGAGGTCGATTTTTCGCAAGGCCCGGTTCATGCGCTCGTCTTTCGGCCGCGCTACAGGGTGGAAGTTACCCGGATCGGTGATGCCGAGGCGGCGTTTCTCGCCGCCGCGCTCGCTGGCGGGACGCTGGAAACTGCATTGGCGGCTGCGCAGTCACATAGTGCTTCGTTCGATCTTGGCCGCGCGCTGGGCGAATGGGTCGAGTCGTCGGTCATTGTCGATCTGAAACTCAACGGAGGATGACGTGTCCCCGATCGAAAAAGTGTTGCCGCCCCTCACCGCGGGCCGCAATGGCCTGAACGCCCTTGCCGACCTGCTCGATCTGGGCATCCGGCTCTACATCTCGAAGGTCTTTTTTCTTTCCGGCCTGACCAAAATCCGCGACTGGGACGCGACGTTGACGCTGTTCCAGGAGGAATACCACGTCCCCGTTCTTCCGCCGGAACTGGCGGCATTCATGGGCACCGCGGGAGAGCTCGTGCTCCCGGTATTCCTGGTGATCGGTCTGGCAACACGCTTCGCGGCACTGGGCCTGACCTTCGTCAACATAATGGCCGTGGTGTCGTACTGGTACTTCCTGAAGACGGCCGAGCCCGCGCTCGCGCAACATGTTTACTGGGGAGTGCTGATTCTGGTCGTGCTGCTGCATGGACCGGGCAAGCTGTCGCTGGACGCAATCGTGTGGAAGAGAATTAAGAAACAGGACTGAGTGGAAGCCGAGTACCGACCTCGCCTCCAGACTTTTCTAGCCCGTCGCCCCTCGTTCCTAGCCAAGGGCTCGGTCCGGCCACATAATGGCCGGACAAGAAGACTTCTGAAAACTCTCGGGGGAGGGGCAAATGAAGCAAGTCGCGGCAGTCCTCGTTTTTTTTGTGTCCGGCACCTTTGCTCGCCGACACGCCGGACCAGATCCTCGAACGTTACGCCGAACTGGCGAAGCAGGAAGACCCGGCCTTCGCCGGATTTTCCGCCGATCACGGCCACGAACTTTACCTGCAGAAGCGGGTGTTGCCGATCGTCGGTGCAATCAACTGTGACTCCTGCCACATGCCGGATCCGCGCGAGGAGATCATTGCGCACAAAACCTAAGGTGCTGTGCCGCCAGTGCCATGTCATCAACGATTCCGAACATCCGCATCCGAAAGACGCCAAGCAGCGCAAGATCCCGCCGCTGGCACCTTCCGCGAATCCCAAGCGCCTGACCAATTTCGAGCACGTCGAGGAATTCCTGAAGCCGAACTGCGAGATGGTGATCGGCCGCGAGTGCACCACGCAGGAAAAAGGCAATCTCATCGCGTGGTTGATCTCGGTGAAGTGACTTAGCGCTGGTCGGGGATGGCTCGATTCCATACAGCTATACTGATCGCAAGAGCATGCCGGCAATCGCCGGCATTTCTTCATTCTGAGGAACAGTCATGACAGATGGTCTCGCCATTTATCCCAGCCTCAAAGGCAAAGTTGTTTTCATCAGCGGCGGAGGTTCCGGAATCGGTGCATCGATCGTGGAAGGCTTCGTGCGTCAGGGCGCGAAGGTCGGTTTCGTCGATATCGACGAGGAAGCAAGCAATGCGCTCGTGCAGAAGCTCAAAGGCACCGGTCCGGTGCCGCGCTTCATCCGTTGCGACGTGCGCGACATAGAGCAGTTGCGCTCCGCCATCAAGACGACACAGTCGGAATTCGGCGATATCGGCGTGCTTGTGAACAATGCGGCCCGCGACGATCGCCATTCGATCCAAAGCGTGACGCTCGAATTCTGGGACGAGCGCGTTGCGGTCAATCTGCGCCACCAGTTCTTCGCATCGCAGGCCGTCGTCGACCAGATGAAGCGCCTGGGCGGCGGCTCGATCATCAATTTCGGCTCGATCTCCTGGATGACCGCGACCGGCGGCATGCCGGCTTATACCACCAGCAAGGCCGCGGTCCACGGCCTGACGCGCGGGCTCGCGCGCGACCTTGGGCCGTTCAACATCCGCGCAAACACGGTCTCGCCCGGTTGGGTCATGACCGAACGCCAGAAGAAACTCTGGCTTACGCCGGAAGGCGACAAGCAGATGGACCAGTTGCAATGCCTGAAAAGCCGCCTGCAACCCGAAGACCTCGCCAACATGGTGCTGTTCCTCGCATCGGACGACGCGAAGATGATTACTTCGCAAAATATGATAGTCGATGCGGGGTGGGTGTAGGAAAGGAACGAGGTCAGCTAAGGACTGAAGGGCAGCCGAAAGGTGAAAGAAAGATCAGCCGCAGCCCCAGGCAGTACCCCACTTTTTTTACTTTTACCTCTTACCTTTCTGCTGCCACGCGGGCTAGGCGCTGGCGCCGAAATCCGGCTCGAAGCGAACCCGGCCCGTGAGGGATGCGCCGGGTGACAGTATGGTGCCGCCGATCTGGCTGGAATCGAGGTCCCCAAGGTTCAGCCAGTCCACCGTATTGCTGACCGGTTCGACGCACAGGAATTCGCGTGAAGGCGGCGTGAAGACGACCAGGCAGGACAGCGGCGCCTGGGCGGTCATGCGCAGCCGGCGTCCCGTTTCCGGCCAGCGCATCGTGGTCACGTGCTTCCAGCCGATGAAGTTGTTGTCGAGCGTGACGGAAGCCATCTTCAGCCCGCGTGCCAGCGATTCGACGGTGTCGTTGCGGGTAAGCCGTACCGGCATGTCGTGCTCCGCTTCCCACATCTGCGAGACCTCGGCCTGCAGCGTCATCCCCGCGGTATAGGGAAAATAGGGATGCAGGCCGATGCCCAGCGGCATCGCGGCCGCGTCGGTATTGGCTACGATGAGTTCCACTTCCAGGCTGCGCGGCGTCAGCACGAAATGCTGCTCGGCGCGGTAGGCGAACGGCCAGTCGCCGCGTTCGTGTTCCAGTACGAGGCTTGCGGATGCGGTGTCGTGCGCCGTTATTTTCCACGGCAGCTTCCAGGCGTTGCCGTGGATGGCGTGCGGCGAGTTGCCGAAATTGCGCGGCAGCGAGATGTGCCGGCCGGCGAAGACGAAGCGGCCGTCGCGCACGCGGCCGCTGAACGGCACCAGCGGAAAGCTCGACATCATCTGCGGATTGCCTTCGGCGAGCCCTTCGCTGCTGGCGGGTCGCAACCAGTCCATGGTCTGGCCCTTCTCCTTGCTGTAGAAGCGCGCGATCGAACCCCCGATCAGGGGTGCGATGTCCAGGTGCAGCGCCCCGGAGGAAATGCCGATGACCGGCTTGTCTTTCATGGCGAACTGACCGGCAGCCGATAGAAGCGGATCGCGTTGTCATTCATGATCGCCATTTGATCCGCCGCAGATTGCGAGGCGATGAATTGCTTCGCGGCGGCCAGCCAGCGTGGATAGTCGGCATTGAGCAGCATCACCGGCCAGTCGCTGCCCCATACCAGGCGTTCGGCGCCGAAACAATCGAGCAGATGGTCGGCATAGCGGCGCAGGTCGCCGGGTTTCCAGCCGGGACGCGCTTCGGTCACCAATCCCGAGAGCTTGCAGTACGCCGATGTTTCGCGCGCGATGCGGTCGATGTCGTCGGCCCACGGTTGCCACATGCCGTTAGCAATATCCGGCTTGCCTGCGTGATCGACGATGGCGCGCAGGTCGGGATGCCGGGTGAGCAGCGTGAGCGCGGCTTTCAGGTGCGGGGGTCGCACCAGCAGATCGAAGGACAGATCGAGTTCCATGATCGCACGCAGCGCCGGAAGCAGCTTCGGTTGCAGTACCCATTCGACATCCGCGATTTCCTGCAGCATCGGGCGGATGCTGCGCAGGAGCGGATCGCGCGCCAAGTCGCGCAGGACATTGGGCGCGTCCGCCGCCGCCATGTCAATCCAGCCGACCACGCCCTTGATCAATCCGCCGCTCGCGCGTGCCTGTTCCAGCAGCCAACGCGTCTCGTCCACCGTCTGTGCCGCCTGCACGGCGATGCTGCCGGTGACGTCGTTTGCGGCAGCGAGCGAGCGGTAATCCTGGACAAGATAATCGCGTTCGATGGGGGCCACCGCCGGATTGCGGCCATCGCCGATCCAGCCGTAGTCGGCGCGCGCCAGTTTCCAGAGGTGATGGTGGGCATCGATCATGGCTTCTAGTGGATCACGGCTTCTAATGAATCACGGCGTCGGTGCCTGCGCGTCCATCAGGCCGGCCGACTTGAGGTCATGCCAGAACGTTTTGGGAATCGGCGCGTTCAACATGCGCAGGTTCTCGTTCAGTTCCGCCGCGTTGCTGGTGCCGGGGATGACGCTCGCGACGCAGGGATGATGCAGCGGGAACTGCAGCGCGGCGGCTTTCAACGGCACGCTGTGCGACGCGCAGATTTTTTCGATGGCGGCGACTTTCGCCAGCACATCGGCCGGCGCGGGCGCGTAGTCGAACCATGCGTCCTTGACCGCGCCGCTCGCGAGGATGCCGGAGTTGTAAGGCCCGCCGAGGATGATGCCGATGCCGCGCTTCTCGCACAGCGGCAGGAAAGATCGCAGCGATTCCTGTTCGAGCAGCGTGTAGCGCCCCGCCAGCAGGAAGCAATCGAAGTCGCCGGCCTCGGCAAATGCCTGGCAGGCTTCCCATTCGTTCAGCCCGCAGCCGATCGCCTTGACCACGCCCTGCTCGCGCAGCGACAGCAGAGCTTTATAAGTGCCCGCCATCGCCTGCTTGAAAACATCCGCATAGCGCTCGCCTTGGTTACGATGATCGACATCATGAATGAGCAGGATGTCGATGCGGTCCGTGCCCAGGCGTTGCAGGCTGTCCTCGAACGAACGCATGGCACCGTCGTAGCTGTAGTCGTTGAAGCGCGCAAAGGCGGTGATGTCG